>JAJDBZ010000504.1 GCA_029261095.1 Candidatus Omnitrophota bacterium
AGCTCGATGAAAGGTGTCGATGGCGAGGGTGAGCTGATCCTTCTGGATGAAAAGCCAACCGAGACGTCGCAAGGCAATAAACGCACGAGCTGGACTCTGGGAAACTTTCTGATAGGCGGGGATCGCTTCGTCCAGACTCCCTTGCGCCTCCAATAATTTGGCGAACTCGAGGAGAGTTTCGACCTCGCCTGCACGCTTCTGGGCGAGCTCCCGGAAAATCTCCACCTTTCGGTCGATGCGTTCTTTTTCAATCTCATCTTTCTGGAGAACGAGCGCCTCGTCATCGGGGGACTCTTCTAGAAGCGCATTGACTTCATCGATGCGAACATCGTGGTACGCATCGCAATATCGAGGGTCAAGCGGATGAGCCTCGGTCAGGGCGCGGTAAGATTCCTTGGCTTTGTCGAGTTGACCCAGTTTGTGTTGGCAGAGCGCGATGTTGCCGAGTGCTTCTTCATCTTCCTCGTTGGCCTCCAGGACGACCCCCCAAATGTTCATGGCTCGATCCCAGCCCTCAATCAGAATAAAGAGTCGTCCGATCTCGGATAAGAGATGGGCTTTCTCCTCTTTGTCCTCGTTGTATTCTTGAAGCAACTCCTTGATTCTCTCGAGCTTTCCCTCGGACGTTTGGAACTCGGCCGCTTTCTTCTCTTCTTCGGACCTCGCCCTCTTGAGGTCTGTAATACCACCGGTATCCCCGTAATGGACAGCGCTGAGATCTTTGACTTTCATCGCCCATTTACCCTGACGAGGTTCGGCACGCGCCAGTTGGCTATAAACCTCGATCGCTGCTGGTTTGTCATCGACCGCTTCGAATGAAGGCCCCGCACCCTTGAGGATAGATTTATTGTCCGGGAGGAAATTGAGCGCTCTTCGGTATGCAACAGCGGCTAGTCCAGGTTGTTCCGATGCCATGAGGCAACGTCCATAGGTGGCGGCCAATTTTGCGTCTTGGGGTTTGTTCATCGAGAGTGCCCCGATGTAGTGAGTGGCGGCGGCCGGAGAGAATGATGCCAGGAGGTTGCCGACGATCTGGTAGCCGATCTTCTTCAAGAGGTTGAACCCTTTTTGAGCGTGAAGGACACTCGCTTTCTGATAAAGCTCCTGCGCCTCCTGGTCCAAGGGATCGTATTCGATAAGAGCCGCGAACCAGGCCGCGGCTCCCTCGTAATCCTTCAGTTTCATGGCTTCGGAAGCTTTGTCGAAATACTTCTGCGCTTTGTGTTTCCGCTCGGTCATTAAGAACCCATACCCCGGATTTCCTGTTTGAGACGCTCTATAAACTTACCAAAATCTTCGGACTCGCGCATCTCCTCTTCGACCTTCTTACAGGCATGGATGACGGTGCTGTGATCCTTGTTCCCAAAGAACACTCCGATTTCCGGGAAGGAATGGTTAGTCAATTCTCTCGAAATATACATGGCAACCCGACGTGGAACCGCTATCGAGCGGTTTCGCTTGGACCCGAGGATATCACTCGTCTTGACTCGGAAATGCTCAGCAACATTCTTTTGAATTTTTTCAATAGAAATGCCTCTTGGGTCGTCCTGGACCACATCTCTCAGAATCTCCTGTGCCATCTCGAGAGTGATCCTCTTACCGGTGTAGCGAGCATGAGCGGCCAGTTTGACTAAAGCTCCCTCGAGCTCTCGAATGCTGGTCTGCACTCTTTGGGAGATAAGACGTATGACTTCAACCGGAAGTTTGATCTTCTCCTGTTCGCATTTCTGCCAGAGAATGGCCTCGCGAGTTTCGACATCCGGCGACTGGATTTCCGCAATCAGCCCTCCCGCGAACCGTGACCGGAGACGGTCGGTGATTAGCGACAGATCTTTGGGGGGACAATCGCTGGAGATGACAATCTGTTTGCGACCGTTATAGAGGGAGTTAAAGGTATGAAAGAACTCCTCCTGAGTTGCGTCTTTACCCGCGAGAAAGTGGATGTCATCAACCAGGAGTACATCGACATTGTTACGATATTTTTCTTGGAACTCGTTTCGGCTCTTCTTTTGAATGGCCTCAATGAACTCGTTGACAAAACTTTCCGCGTCGAGATAAGCCACACGAAGCCCGCGTTTCGATTCAATAATCGAATGCCCGATTGCTTGCATGACATGGGTCTTACCCATCCCCACTCCCCCATGGAGGTAGAGCGGATTGTAAACCTCTCCGGGCGGATTCTCCGCGACCGCGCGAGCATAGGCGTGGGTCATACGGTTTCCGGCACCCACTACGAAAGTTTCAAACTTATACTTCGGGTTTAACGGAAGCCCAACACCCCGTTGATCGCCGAGACCGGATACAAACCGGGCTGGGCTGGGGGGCTGTTCGACAACCTCCGGTTCGAGGTCTTCCACTCTGAGAACGAGACGAATTTTTTCCCCGGTCACATTATGTAAAAGATCCTCAAGATAACGTCGATAATGACGTTCAAGCCAATCGAGACGGTAGATAGATGGCACATGGACGACGGCTTGATTTCCCTCCATGGAAATCAGTCGGAGGTTGGAAAACCACGAATCATAGTCTTCGGATTCCAATTGCTGACGAAGCAATTGGTCAATTTCCCACCAAATGTCCTCATTTTTTGTGTTCATTCAAGCAAGAATAGATCAGAGCGATTGCATCCACCGGAAAAATTACCTCGAAATTCAGTCCTAGATTCCACTAGAAAATGAACTTCCTTTTGTCCCGCTTCGACAACGACCCCTCACGCCTCCCCATCATTAGAATCTGACTACTCCCCGGTAGATCCCCTAAACACAAGTTATCCACAGTCGATGTTTCGCCTATGAATCTCCTGTGCAAAACTAAGTTCGGATGGGTGGCAAGCGAGATGATGGACACACTCCCATGGATCGAGCCTTGGTGCCAAGACTTCAAAGAATGGAAATGACGATAATATCGAGGAAGTTCCCCTAAGAATTTTCCTCAACGAACCATCTTACACTGGTTTCTGTATATTCATTGAGCGATCTAAGAAACCAATGTCCCCTCGTCAGATGGGAGGATCCGGATCGTAGTTTGAAATACGACAACCGGATACGCACCCTGTTCCGTTTGCTCCTCCAAAACCAACCAAATCTTGAATAGTCCTGCTTTCGCGAACTCTCTGTTCAAAAATAAGAATTCCCGAACTTATCAACAGATTGTCCACAACATGTTTGTTTCCTTGAACTTAAGGGAAGTTAACACACACCCATCATTCGGGCAACCCTTTTTATGCACGGTTCACCTCTCTTTTTTTAAGCCTAAATTTAACAGACCCTTGGCTCGCTGTCAGGATAAAATGGCGGACCCATCGGACCGGCCTCTCGGGAGTGTGAATAAGATTCAATCGAAAGCACTCGATGGTTACTGGCTTCCATTCAAAACGTTCAGGAATCGTAAGCACTAATATCGATTCATAAGAATTAGGAGAACCACTATGGCCCCAAAAAGTCAGAAGAAAAAAATCCTCGACAGACTGGCAAAGGCCTATGCGATGGAACTGGAAACCGTCGCCAACTACTTGACCAATTCTACCATGTTGGATGGAGTCCGAGCGGAAGAAATCAAAGCAAACCTGGCAGCGGATGTTCAGGAAGAATTGACACACGCACAAGAGCTGGCGAAGCGAATCAAACAATTAGAGGGAAAAGTCCCCGGTTCGCTTGATCTCAAGTTTAACCAAAAAGCCCTTCAGCCACCCGCTGACACCACCGATGTCATCACTGTCATCAAGGGTGTTATCGATGCGGAAAAAGGCGCCATCGAAAACTATAACTCCATTATCAAACTTTGCGATGGAATCGATTTTGTGACTCAAGACCTCTGTATCCGTCTCTTGGCCGATGAGGAGGCTCATTTGATTCAGTTCAAGGGCTATCTCAAGGAATACGAAAAACGCTAACATCCAGGGAATGAAACTCACCTTCTCGATCGTAGCGCTCGTCGGGCTTCTCCATAGCCAAAGTCATGGTGAATTAATCCCTCGTTCCAGGGTCGAATGGACCGGGGCATACTTGAATGATTCAAAGGTAGGTTGGAGCCACTTTGCTTTTGGGTCAGATGGATTCTATCCTCCCCAGTTGATTCAAGCTGGAGATTTCTTCGCTACACAGGCTGAAGATGGCGTTCCGCTAATACTTTCGCGCTCTTCATTGGAAGTCCGGGCGTATGGATTACCTAACCGTCTCGAATGGGAGATGAAAGCGTCTCTAAATTCTGATCTGACCCTGCGCAGGTTTGAGTTCCATATGATGAGTGATGACTCGAACATTCATTTGGCAGGAGAAACAAAGCAGAATTTCATCGATATCTCAGTCGATTCAGGCAACACACTGACTCAGGAACACATTCCTCTTCCATCCGGTGGCGTTTATATCGCCGAAGCACTTCCTTTAGTCCTGGCGGGAGCTATCGGGTCGGGGGAGAGGGTCGACAGGGAAATTTCCGTTTTCGAACCTCACCAACTGAATTGTTCGATTTGGAAGATCAGGGCTGACGGGACGGAGTCGATTTCCACGCGCGATGGAACGAAAGAAACCTACCGGATTCGGCAGGAAATTGGGGGTATCCATCCGGTCCTTTGGAT
>JAJDBZ010000505.1 GCA_029261095.1 Candidatus Omnitrophota bacterium
GAGGTTTTCAACAACTTCATCACCCGCGCCCGCACCCAGGTGTTGGTCTTACCCGCCCTCTTCGCGGTGCGAACCGCCAAATCGAAGAGCTCTTCCGCGCGCTCCTCTTCTTTCTTTTGGCAGAGTTTGAAAGCACCCCTGGCCACAAAAGTCCCGCGCCCGGTCTGGCCCTGGAGGACTCCCTCCGCCGAGAGATCGTCGTAGGCGCGCTTGACCGTAATCAGTGAGACACGCAATTCGGCGGCCAGTTTTCGGAAGGTTGGGACAGAGTCTCCCGGTTGGAGATCCCCGCGCAGGACCGCTTCACGGATACGGGTCTTGATCTGATCGTAGAGGGGCTCCTTGTCGGAGAACTGCAGTTGTAACCAGGGGTGGTCGCTTAGTGTCATCGGACTGATTGTATCTATACAATAGATACAATCAGTTGTCAATGATGATTATTCAAAAATCACGGGGGGTGGCGGATTACGCTATCGCTATTCCGCCCTAAAATGGATCGGTATGAACGGTTTTCGATATGCCCTCTTCTTCATTGCATTTCTGCCGTCGGTCATTGGGTTTGGCGGGGATCCGCCTCCCTTCGACACCGACTCTCTGCGCATCCCGGCGCGGTCTCCCGAGGAGGCTCTCGAAAGTTTTCACCTCCCCGAGAATCTGGATATCGAATTGGTCGCGCACGAACCCAATGTCTTCGATCCCGTGGCAATGACCTTCGATGAACGAGGACGCATCTATGTCTGCGAGATGAGAGGCTATCCCGCCTATGCCCCGCTTCCCGAAGGCCAGGGAACCGTCCGACTTCTCGAAGACCTGGATGGCGATGGGTTTTACGAGACCAGTTACCCCTTTGCCGAAGGGATGAACTCGCCCAGCGGGGTCGCACCTTGGAAAGGCGGTGTCTTCATCACCGCCACACCCGACATCTGGTATCTCAAAGACACCGATGGCGATGGGATCGCCGACCTCCGCGAAAAAGTTTTCACCGGTTTCGACACCGACACCTTGGAACGAGTGTCGAACAACCTGGCCTGGGGACTCGACCAGAAGATCTATGGAGTCACCTGTTCGAGCGGCGGGGAGATCCAGAACCTTCGGGATCCGGGATCCGAACCTGTCATGCTTCGGTCTGTTGATTTTCGATTCGATCCCTCCAACTTGAAACTGGAACCGATTTCAGGCACGGCCATCTTCGGAAACAGTTTTGATCAGTGGGGGAACCGATTCATTTGCTCGACGGGAGATGTTTTTCATCAGGTCCTCAGCTTCGGATACCTCAAACGCGACCCGCACCTCACCCTCTCCGACACATTGGAGCGGATCTCCACGGATGGACCACGTGTCTATCGATCAAGTCCCCCCGAACCCTGGCGTGTGGTCCGCAAGAAACATTGGGAGGGTTGGGTCGACACCTCGCATGCTCTCCGCGCCGAGCGTTTTTCGGAAATGGAACTGACCCCCACTGGTTTCTTCACCTCGGGCACGGGGGTCACCGTCTACCGAGGATCCGCCCTCCCGGTGGAGTACCATGAAAATCTCCTTCAAGGCGAGGTGGCGGGGAACCTGGTGCATCGTCGCGTGCTGAAGGATGACGGCGCAACATTTACCGCGCACCGTGTCGAGGAGGAATCCGAGTTCCTGACCTCCGAAGACAACTGGTTCCGCCCGACCAATTTCTCGAATGGCCCCGATGGGTGCCTCTATGTCCTCGATATGTATCGCGAAACCATTGAAGACCCCAGCGCCATCCCGCCGGATATCCTAAAACACCTCGACAGTTACAGCGGAATGGATCGCGGACGGATCTATCGAATTATTCCGAAAGGATTCTCAAGGCCATCACACCCCGAATTGAATGGGGTGGATACACAGGAACTGGTGGAACTCCTGGAACACCCCGAGTCTTGGTGGAGGGAGACCGCCCACCGTCTTCTGTTTGAGAGACAAGACCCATCGGCTGTCGAACCTCTTCGTAAGAGGGTTCGGAACGCGGAGCTGCCCCAATCACGTTTGCTGGCCCTTTATTCCCTCTCGGGTCAGGGGGAACTGAAGGTCCATGAGGTTTTTACCGCGCTGAAAGACCCCGACCCGAGGGTTCGGGTTCATGCTCTGCGCCTCGCCGAAACCTTGCTGAGAAAATAGAGGTTTTGCAGGCTTCGGTTTCCGCCCGGCGCAGGAGAGGCCAATTCAAAATCCCCCGCCGACCGCCGCGAGTTTCTCTTTTTCACCCACCTCGGGTAATGCGTAAGGAATAACCCGGTTCTCCTCCCATCGATACCAATCCATCCCCATCTCTTCGATGGGGCGGTTGAATCGCAGGGTGATCTCCCGGGGCTGATTGCCTTCGCCGATCTCGGTGACCTCAATGGACCATTCTCCCATCGAAATGCTTTCCCCGATTGCGATTTTGTCCTCCAAGTTTCGATAGAGTGTCGCGAAATTCTGATGAAGATACCGGACATCGATCAGTTGCCCGCCCGGCAGACCCGCCCCCGGAGGAAGAAGAAAACTCCCTGGTACGCCAAGAATGAGAGACTGGGTATCTGGTCTCTCGATGCTCAAAGGATAGATCCCAGGCGAGAGCGACCAGATGTTTTCGGGTATTCCATAACCCTCCACAAAAAGCCGCGGCCCCAGGTACGATGAAAGGATGGGGCTTGGCGTGTTGAGAATCAGGACACTTCGTCCTTCCATGTCTCCTTCCTTCGCGAGACTCCGTGCGGTTTCCCGAATCGGTTTCTCACCGGCGGGAAGAGCGATCATGGAACTAAACCAGAGCCCGACTGGAGCGAGGACCAAATGGAGAACGATCAAGAGGGAAGCGAATCCTTTCATCGCCACCCGCTTGAATCGATTGGGGTCCCTCCCTTCGCTCGTCCCAAAAACAGAAACCAACCAAAGGGCCAGGAGAGCGTGCCCACCGATTCCCACAAAAAAGAGCAACCGGTCCGCTGGAATGACCGAACAGACCGGAGGAATCGACAACACAGAACCGAGCGCCCAGAACCGAGCCTGCGGCGAGGATTTCAACAAAGGGTAGAGCAGCCAACCGAGAAAGCATGTGGACAACCAACCGAAGACCACAACCCCGAGATGGCCACTTTGCGATAGGAGGAGAGAGAGGTTGGCGGGCGGGACGAACCACTGTCCCAACAGCAAAATGGGTGCGCGTTCCAAGCATGACAGAAAAAAACGAAAAGGTTCTCTCCCCGGATCGATGTAAAAACCCGAACCCGATGCGCCGAAACCGTTCAGTCGGTAATAGATGAACCAGGCTACCCCTACAATCAAATAGGGCGCTAGTGATTTCATTCTTTCCCAAAGATGATCCCTTTCCAGGCAGAGCGCAAAAGCAAGGAGATAAGCCGAGGCTCCTACGCCGATCTCCGCCGAAAGGAGGCTTGCGAGAAAAAAAAGTGTGGCCAAGACACCGTCCCTTTTTTGACCATTCCCTCGCCACCTTTGATGGAACAACAAAGAAAGGACCCCAAAGGTGGTGGCGATCAACGCGTTACGGTTCGCGATCCAGGCAACCGGTAAAGACCGTGCATCATCCATCGCATACAAGAGACCCGCCAACGCCGCGACCCATCCGGGTCCTTCGATCGCGCGGTAGAGGAGCGCGACAACGAAGAGGACCCAGCCAAACCAGACCAGGTTGTGGGCGTGCATGGCGACCGCCGATTGTGGCCAAAGGAAGAAATCCAAACGATGAGTGATCTCGGCGAGAGGGCGTGAGAAAGAGAGGCGGATTTCGGGATCGGTCCACCACGGGAGAATGCCGAGTTGGACAAGCCGCGAGTTACGAACGGGGTCCCCATTGAGAAACTCGAACATACCCAAATCGCCCTGGATCTCTCTTCGAAGATCATCCGGGCCTAGGAACATCATCTGCTGGACGGTGTCATCCATCACGAACCCGTTCGTAAGTGTTGGTAAGGTCAGCACAAGGCCGACAAGAGCGGTGAGAACAGGAAGGTAGGGGCTGTGTGGTATTACCTGAGTTTTCACGATCCCTGATATAGTAAAGAAGGGTCAGGTATCGAGTCCATCGATTCTCAGGGAGGATTTATTGACCCGGATTGACACCTCACGGATGCCAAGGTAGGTGGAGAAAATCCATTGTTGTGTCTAAGAGGTTTTTCTGAGAGACTCCTGCCACTTTTTTGATTGTTATCGGAGGACATGCTGTATGAGGTTCATCCCTATTTCCATACCACGGGCTAAAAGGAATCGCCATTTGAAACATGAGTGCTGTCTTGTCTCCCCCCGAGGATTCACTCTGATTGAACTCCTGATCGTCATTGCGATTATTCTTATTCTGATCGCGATTGCTCTCCCAAACTTCCTAGAAGCACAATTGCGCGCCAAGGTGACCAAATCAAAGGGGGAGATCCGTTCACTGGTCATTGCCATGGAATCTTATTTCCTCGATTGGAAAACCTATCCATCCGAATCGGAACAAGATGCCCTGGTCCAAGGCGCGCGGCCCCGTAATGAAGCAGGGTTGACCTGGTTGACCAGTCCAGTGTCGTACATTTCCGCTCTCCCGGAAGACCCGTTTCCCGGTAGTCGAACCGGAGGAGCCTATGGCGGGGAGATCATTTCTTATGAGATGGGTGGGATCGAAACCCTCATTCAGCCCGCGCTTCTTTCGGGTTCGCTGGAAACTTGGGTCATTTTCAGCCGCGGCCCAGATGCTCCCGATCTGAACGATCCCGAGGATGTCGACTCCGAGAATCCCCACTACGAGGTGCCGAGCGATGGGGAGATTAATCAATACAGCCCCACAAACGGTACGCGCAGTGTCGGCGATCTGTTTCACTATGGAGGCGATTCTTCATTCATTGGCATCGCAATCGAATCTGCTGACCGGAAACTCGCAAAGAATCCGGCTTACCACAGGGGGCTTCCTGTGGATGGACAGATCTATTTGCGCCGTCTACCTCCAGGCGTCTTTTGATCCCTTTCTTTCCTGATTTTGATTTCGCTCCCATCCACTATTCTCCAACAATCTAGTGGGTGGGGGCCGATCCGGACTCCTCTCCAAGGGGCACCTTGTTCCTAGTACCTCGTTTTGACACAATGGCCCGCTGAATTCCATTTTGGGAGCACATGCGTGAATAATCAAAAAAAATGGCGCTCGACCACAGTGGTCGGCGTGCGTCACAACGGCCGGTCAGCCATGGGGGCCGACGGTCAGGTCACTTTTGGCGATACCATCATGAAAGGGACCGCCAAAAAGGTCCGCCTACTCTACAGCGATCAAGTCCTGGCGGGATTTGCGGGGGCCTCCTCCGACGCTTTCACTTTGTTCGAGAAATTCGAAGCAAAATTGGATGAATACCACGGGGACCTGGTCCGTGCAGCGGTGGAACTTGCCAAAGACTGGCGTCTCGACCGCGCACTCCGTCGTCTCGAGGCGATGCTCGCGGTGATGGACAAGGACCACGCGCTCTTGATCAGTGGGAATGGCGATGTGGTTGAACCGGACGAGGGGATCGTGGCCATCGGGTCGGGAGGTCCCTTCGCGCAAGCCGCGGCACACGCTTTGATGCAACATGCCGATCAGCTTACGGCCGAACAGATTGTCGAGACCTCGATGAAAACCGCTGCGTCGCTTTGCATTTACACCAACGACAACATCTTAGTCCAGACCCTCGAAGATGAAAAAGAAGAAAAGGATTCCTGAAAGAAAAAATCTATGTCCAATATCGAAAGAAACCCTCGAGAAATTGTCGAGGAACTCAATAAATACATTGTCGGTCAATACGATGCCAAGAAATCCGTGGCTCTCGCTCTCCGAAGTCGTTGGAGAAGACTTCAGTTATCCGAGGAAGAACGAACCGAGATTTATCCCAAAAACATATTGATGATCGGACCGACCGGTGTCGGAAAAACCGAAATCGCGCGCCGACTCGCAAAAATGACTGACGCTCCCTTCGTCAAAGTAGAGGCATCAAAGTTTACCGAAGTCGGTTATGTCGGACGAGACGTGGAATCGATGATCCGCGATTTGGTCGAGGTGTCTGTCAACAACCTCCGATCCCGTCGCCAGGAAGAACATGAAGAAGAAGCCATGCGCCAGGCGGAAGAAAGAATCCTGGATCTACTCTTGCCCGCACCCACTGTCACCTATTCTACCTTGTCGGAAGTGGCTCCGGAGAGTTCGAGTCCATCTCCCAACCACATCGATGCCACACGCGAGAAACTTCGAAAGATGTTGGAAGAAGGCGAACTCGAAGACCGTGAGATCGAAGTGGATCTCCCTGACCGGAACATGATGATTCAGGGATTCATCCCGGGTGCCGGGATGGAGGAAATCCAAAACAACCTTCAAGAAATGCTTGATAAGATGGTTCCGACCCGCAAGAAAAAACAGCTCCTCCGTGTCCATGAAGCTCGTCCTCACATGATCCAGGATGAACTCGAAAGGTTGATCGATGAGGAGAGTGTCATCGATCAAGCGTTATCCATTGTCGAGCAGTCGGGGATTGTCTTTCTGGATGAACTCGACAAGGTCATCGGGGACGATGGTGGTTCCGGACCAGATGTTTCACGCGAGGGCGTTCAGCGGGATATCCTCCCGTTAGTCGAAGGGAGCACAGTCAATACCAAGTATGGCATGCTCCGAACCGACCACATCCTTTTTATCGGTGCGGGCGCATTCTATGGAACTTCACCCAGCGACTTGATCCCGGAACTCCAGGGACGTTTTCCGATTCGAGTGGAATTGGATTCGCTTGGCAAAGAAGAGTTCATGAAAATTTTGAAGGAACCGGAAAACTCTCTGACCAAGCAATATAAAGCGCTCCTCGAGACCGAGGGGGTCGTGATCGAATTCGACGACTCCTCCATTGAAGCGATGGCCGACCTCGCGGCACAGATCAATGAGAAGACAGACAACATCGGCGCACGTAGATTGCACACCATCATCGAGAAAGTCGTCGAGGAGATATCGTTTACGTGCCCCGAGACCCCTGGCCAAAAATACAAGATCGATGGAAAACTGGTCCATGACCGCCTTCAGGGTATGGTCGAGGATCAG
>JAJDBZ010000506.1 GCA_029261095.1 Candidatus Omnitrophota bacterium
CCTATTTCATGAGTTTCGACCACGCCACCGAGCGGTTCGAGATCGTCGCATCAGGAAGTGTGACCCCCGACGGCTCGGAGATCATTTCAGACCCAGGTGTGGGTGTCATCACAGGCGGATGGCATTGCAATTGTCCCCCCTATTCTGTAACGGGAAAATGCAAAAAATGTCCAGAAGAGAGCCTTTGCAACGATCCAAATTCCTGTTCAGGTTCCAATAAACTCCATACGCAACTGGCCAAGAACAATTCAAAACCTATTTGCTGTAAACGTTTTTTCAAAAAGACAGAGGAGGGTTGCAAGCCATGGGTATGCGGTCCAACCCAATTGGAATGGGCTCTGCAGAATCTCCACGACAACTCGGACGCTATTTACAGGATGAGTAAGAAGATTCTCAACGAGAGCCAGCGCCTTTATGAGGTTGAGAATTTCTATGGAGCACCAGGTTCGGCGCAAGCAGATCGATTGCGTAATGCCCACCTCCATAGTTGGTGGCAATGCGAACTATCTCGATCTATGGCAATCGGGCCCGAGGATGCAATGGCCGCAGGCAATGCTCATGAGGTATCACAACTTTCTACTGGTTGTGGTGTCCAATGTTGTTACTCATGTCCCGACCAGGATTGTCTGACCTGCGAAGAGGATCTGATCGTGGACTTATACAATAATGCCATCGGTCGCGATTTGGCAGTATTAAGTTCTGCACCATGTGCTGACGCAGCTTGGGATGCACTAAATAACCCTGACGCTCCAGCGAAACCGATTTTGGACCCCACCGATGTATCCCCAGAACAGTTAGATGAGAAGATACCCCCTCCTGTCGATTGCGACAAAAAATTGAGTGACGAAGATACCCACGGTGAGATCATCCTTGATTGTCCATACTTAGAGATCGTATCAGAGCAGGCGTCCATTTCGGTTAACCAGTCCAATCAATTGACCGTTTGGTTTGAACATTGCAACGGTGACGTCGAAGATCTTTCCAGTAGTGCTTCGGGAACTTCATACTTAGCGTTTGATTCAATACCTGAATTTGTTGTATCAGATGACGGGGTAGTCACATCCTCCAAGCCTACCGTTGCAGAGATTTTGGTCCTGGCCACACCGAACGGTTCGGATCCTATTTTTGGGACGATTACGGTATCGATTGGTTCCGAGATCGATCGAGACGGGGGTGGCATTCCTGATCATATAGAAGTTGAAGTGGGTCTGGACCCTTCCGATCCAAGAGATGAGATAGGGGATTTAGACGGAGATGGGATAATCAATATTGAAGAATTTGAAATCGGTTCGGATATTATCGACGCGGATACTGATGGTGACGGTAGGGAGGACGGAACTGAATATATAGAATACGCTTCTGACCCCACTGCGTTCAACATGGTGTTAAATAGTGCCTACACGGTAACGGTTAACGGTCAAGTTGCTTCCGTACGTCCCGATGGAAGCTTCAACCTTTCTAATTTTTCTGCACCGGATGAATTTGGATTGGGTGGCCCTGGTACCCCCGCCGACTCTCGCTCTGATAACTTGCTACGTGTGACAGGGGTGGCGCACTTACGAGACAAGACAATTTACGCAACGAGTAATCCCTTCCGATTGGAACAAGGCAAAACTTACCAGGTCCATGATCTTGTCATCTCCGAAACCCCCCCACCCATCCCGGTTTCAGTTGAAATTATCGCCGCATCGAGGGTAATCCAAGCAACTGGCGATACTCTTCCGATTCAAGTAATCGCAACCCTCGTGGACGGATCTACGGTCAATGTCACAACCGCGGAGACCACCACATATCGGTCTTCAAATCCTAAAATCCTTGCCGTGGACAACAAAGGAAACGTGACCGCCATAGGTCACGGGCAAGGTTTCATTACAGCTTCAAACGAAGGTGCGGTCGCTGTTGTCGGTATGGCTGTGATCGCGGGAGACCCATTGACCGCTGTTGAAGGTTTAGTTGAATCGGAGGATGGGGTTCCAGTTCAGGGAGCCGAAATCGTTGTTCGGGCGGGGGATGTCCTTGTCTCGACTCTAACTGACGCTAACGGGTTTTTCCGAGTTGAAGGGGTACCCGCATTGTTGGGCCCACTCACTGTAAAGGCACGCCGTGCTGGGGAAGCACCGGACCTCCTTATGTACGGTTATGCCCATCCCATTATCCCTTTTCCGGAAAGAATAACAGATGCAGGAGTCATCGTAGTCCACACCGGATTTGTGGTGACTAATACGAACGACTCAGGGGAAGGATCTCTGCGCGAGGCCATTGATACTTCCCAATCACAAACGGGTCACCACAACATCTTCTTCAATATCCCAGGAGAGCCACCATACTGTATTTCATTGCTCTCCACTTTGCCCAGTATTAACAGAAATTCAGTCACGATTGATGGGACATCACAACCCGATTACTCCACAACTCCCGTTATAGAACTGAACGGCAATTACAATATTGGTACTGGGTTAAGGGTTTCTGTGAATGGCTCGACGGTGCGCGGCCTTGTTATCAATAGATTCACGGGTATCGTATTATCTCTCCAAAATAACATCACAGTTGCGGGCAATTTCATAGGAACTGATCCTTCCGGAACAATCGATTACTCAACTGGGACTGCTGGAATAAGTGCCAATAACGGAAATCAGATTGGAGGCCCAAGCAATGAATCCCGCAACCTAATTTCTGGAATGCGAGATCTTCTTGGTCCTATTCTCCTTGGACAGGGAATTCAATTGTATGGTGAAGGAAATCGAGTTCAAGGAAATCATATTGGTACAGACATAACTGGGACATTCGCACTTAGCAACATTGGAATCGGAATTCGGCTATACACTGGAGCAAATCGGAATGTTATTGGGACCAATGGTGATGGTCACTTAGACCAGTTTGAAGGTAATCTTATATCTGGAAATTTGGATTCCGGTATAAGGTTGGCACCAACATACGTTGGTCGTTCGGGCCCGCGGGAAAATGTGATTTCGGGAAATTTCGTGGGTACTGACATTACTGGAACACAACCAATTCCTAACCAACCCTTTGGGATAATCTTCGATAATAATGCTTCGAAAAACCTCATCGGAACTAACGGAGACGGGGTGAGCGATGACTTCGAGGCGAATTTGATATCTGCAAATGGAGTCGAGATATCCCTTCAAACGGTTCGAGAGAATATCATTGCGGGAAACTTGATAGGAACTGACGTCAGTGGTTCAAAGGTTGTGGTTCAGGGCGGACAAGGATTCTTCATTGTGGGTTCGTCTAAGTTTAACCGCATCGGAGGAGCGAAGTCCTCGGAGAGTAATGTTATATCGGGCTTTGGCAACGGTATTTCCATTGGTGGTGACTCATCCGATAACGAGATTCTTGGAAATTACATTGGTACGGATATCACAGGAACCTCACCTTTACCAAACGATTCTGGAATCGAAATATTTGGTGATTTCGCGGGGAGCGCGGTCAGGAACAGAATTGGTGGATTAGGACTAGGTTTAGGCAATGTCATTTCAGCCAACTCGGTCGATGGAATTCGGGTTAAGCAGGAATCGGACAACATGATAATTGGCAATTTTATCGGGACCGATCCAACAGGTACCCTTTCTCTTGGGAACGGGAGACACGGTGTTTTCATGAGTGAATCGGAGAATACATTTATTTCGATGAATACCATAACAAATTCTGCGGGCAACGGAATAAATGTGGGTGAAAACATTACTGATGTAACAGCTACGTCAATACTGATCACTCAGAATAACATTTATTCGAATGGGGGTTTAGGAATCGATCTTGGGGGAGATGGCGTTACAACTAATGACACTGAGGACCTCGATCAGGGGCCGAATGAACTCCAGAATTACCCTTTGATTGAATCGGTTGAAACTGTGGGAAGTAAAATCTTGGTCAGGGGCCGGCTTTTGTCAGTTACGGTGGGTGATGAAGTTGTCGTCGAACTTTTCGCGAACCAAGATTGTGATGTAAGTGGTCATGGAGAGGGGGGCGTGTTCGTAGGCTCCGCCTCGAAAGAGATTGAAACAGACGGAATAATAGCGTTTGAGATAGAAGTCCTGACCGACCTACCACCCGGCGATTTCTTGACGACAACAGCAACAGTGAATGGAAGGACTTCAGAATTCTCTCCATGTTTCGAGTTCATCGGCCGGAAGAACATTGCCTCAAATCAAGTAGGCGAATCTAACTGATTTGGTGATACCCCTTAATGTACGATTGAAGGCCAGTTCAGTCTTAGGGAATCTCGGTGTGGCGAAAAATCCCTGAATCGGGTGAGAAGGACCTACGTGGTCAGCAGTATTCGTATTATCTTCATTTATCCTCGGATATTTTAGAATCTCATGGATTTCGCGAAACAGTTGCGTCCCTCCGTTAAGGGCCTGTGGTTCCCAAATTCCTACCTCCCCCTGCGCTATCCTCGATTCTGGGGTGTGTCCCAGTACTCAATCCACACTTTATGAGAATTTGTCGGTTACTGGTCGAAAATGGATGACCCATCGAATGTGCATTTTGTTTCCAAGGTGGGCCAAATCAGCGCGATTTCAAAAACGTCCAACCCATTGATCTTTCCATCCCGACTTACATCATCCTTGGCCAAGCCATTCTCATTTTCACGTATCCCATGAATGATTGTCAGTATCGAATCGATTGCCAGGCTTCTGTTGTCACTCGCAAATTCGCACGTGACACCAGGAGCTGTTAGGTTGAGTTGAAATCGATATCCTGGTTCGGCATGTGTTCTTTCCGCAAAGGAGAGTCCGGATTGGCTTCCTTCGGCGGGCCAGGCATAGGCGCGGACTTTGACATCGAAGTATCCCCAGTTTGGAATTCGATGACGATATACCGGAGGGTCATGGTAGTAGGGCCGCGTTTTGGACCCCTCCGTCGAAACGATTTCGTCGTCAAGGGATTTAACGGGTTGATCGAAATCCGGATGCCAGATTTCGATCACTGCATTCAACTCTGAGAACCCGTCAGGGTCATCTGATCCGCCTTGGGCATCCAAATCCAGTTCGACCATCGCGCCTTCAGGACCGTGGACACGGTACCAAGCGGCCGACCCGGCAATATCGAGAGAATCTGCGACTGTGAGTGTGTCCCTGGTCGGATAAACCTTTTCCGAAATCTCAGCAGGCGGGGATACTATATCGGAGGTGACATTGGTCACAGTCGGTGTGTCCGTACCACTTGAGTAAGGTGGGCGAACCATCTGAGAATCTGGAATTGTTTGAGGATTCTGGTCCCAAACTACTCGGACACCATACGTCATGTTCCGGAACATTTGTGAAGCATCAAAGGGATAGCCCCGGGTGCGTACGCGCTGAGAAAACGCATTGGGAAAACCCGGGTCATAACCGCCCCCACGGGTCATCTTAAACCCCGGAACAGGCCAATAATCTGGGTCACAAGGATTCCAATTGGAAGGAATTTCCTTGAGGTGGTCCGGAGTGGTCAGGTCGGCACCGCATTCGGAGGAATGGAGTTGGTAAGACTGCCCACTCGCCCAATCTTCGCACCACTCAAAGACATTACCAGACATATCGTAACAGCCCAAGTGGCTCTTACCGTCCGGGTACATTCCGACGGGGCTGGTTTGGTACCCTGGATACTTGGCATCGTCGCCGCTGTTGTTCAGTGTGGATTCGTAAGGAAAGATGTTGAAATTACCCCACGGATACTGCGTGGGACGACCGGCCTCCGGGTTCCAGGTGGCGGCCACTTCCCATTCGGCTTCAGTGGGGAGGCGACCTCCGACAAAATTGCAGTAGGCTTCGGCTTCGAACCATGAAAGCCCAAATACTGGATGATCGTCCGGGGGAGAAGTCAAACCGTTCTTCTCAATCCAGGGTCCTTTCCACAGAACCGGATCTACCAAGATATCTCTGAAATCGGGCCTCGGGTCGCCCATGAAAGCGGGACGATAAACCGCCAACTCGGACAAGCCTCCAGAACAAGGAGGGTGAAGGCGGTAGGCCCATCCTTCACGGCTCCACCATTCGGGGCGAGGTCCGCTCAATTCGCCGTAGCCGCCCAGTTCAATAAATTTTCTGAATTCATACCAAGTGACTTCGTATTTGCCGATCCAATAGTTGTTCAAGCAAACGGGGTGCTGAGGGCACTCAGGTGTGCTGGAACCCACATCGGATGGCATTCCCTCGGTGTGACCAATCAAATAGTTCCCTGATCGAATCATGACCGCCGATCCCGGGCGATCGTCACGAATGATAGGTGTCGAGACGGGTTTTGGTTCGGAGGAGTCCCATACAACGCGAAATCCGATTGTGCGAGCACGCGTAATCGCCCCTATGGTGTCCCTTCGAGTGATCCGAAAGAATTCTGAGTCCAGGGTGTTGTGAGCGTAATGGCCACCACGAACCACCCAATCGATGGGTAGACTTGCATCAACTTCATCAATGAGATCCAATCTTCTAGCGAGATGGTTGAATGGGTTGCCCCAAGGAAACCCAGGCTGGGGATCCTGTCTATAGTAATCTGGATCGTACATATCCCCGACCATCTCGCTGACATTACCAGCCATGCCCCTGACACCGTACCGACTGATATCATTAGCGTGTCGGGGGTTGTCCACCTCGTCGATGCTCGAAAAACCTTCGCTCACTTCGAAACCGTTCGCGGGCATGGGTCTCGATGAGTCTTCCCCCCATGGGTATGTTGTGGGGAAGGAGGCCGTCGGACTCCAAGTCGCCGCTTTCTCCCATTCTGCCTCGGTTGGTAAACGACCTCCTACGAAATTACAGAATGCTTGTGCCTCCCAGATGGAGATTCCAATAATAGGGTCATTGGGCTTTGGGGGCCAATGTCCGTATTCCGCGAAACCAGGTGGTCCCGAACCTTGTGTCGTCCAAGCAGGCCCACTAATCTTGTGTCCGTATTCGTCGTTAATATGCCAAAAGTCGAAACTCGCCATCTTCGCCCCTTTGGTTGACCAGAATCCATTATCCTTGATGTCCTCATACCCCCCCGATTCGATGAAAGCCTCGTAATCTTTCCATGTCACCTCGAAGGTGGTGATTTCGTAGTCATCCAAATACACGGTATGTTGTGGAGATTCGGAGGAATCGAATTGGTTTGAACCCATGAGGAATTCCCCTGCTGGAATTTGGACCCGCTCCAACGTGGGAGCATTCGGATGCGGGAGGTATATGTCGGCAAAAGCCGCTAGGTCATCGGCAATTGGGAACAAGTTTTGTACAATTAATGATAGAATGAAGGCCCTTCTAATTAGAGGTGGTGCATACCTCAAACACATTACATTATTGAAAACCATTGAATGGGGATTATTACCACCTGTCACTCTTAACGTTTCCATCGATCTTCCACGCCCTGCCTCCATTATGTTTCTCATGGTGCAACGACCTAAACTAACATCCCCCCCCTAAATCGGTCTTACTAATTTGTCCTGTCCCGACTTGCAGCAATCGTGCGGGCCAATCGTAAATTCAATCGCCCGGGCTTCTGTTCCGCTTCCTTTCTAAGGTCAATTCTGTGTACTCATTTTTCGGCTTCCATTTTGGAACACATACGTCCGTTCAATTTTGATTCTACGACTACGCCACGCAACGATCTGTTTGTATAACTGCTGGTAATCAGAGTACTCAGTATACTTGGGCCGACTTGGGTCCTTTACAAACCCTCCTCGTGAACCTCCAGAAACTGCCCTTTCCAGGACCCTGCTTCCTAGCAGCCCGTTAAAAAAGCCCCCAACAGGTTAACACCCTCATCCGAGGGTAAGTCCCTCGCTATCCTTCCGTCAACAACCGAATACGGCTCCGTTAAAAACCTTCCTGAGGTTTCTGCCGTCTAATTCATAGATTTCGTACCAGCCCCATTCGTATCCTATTCCCTCTAGAATGACCTCGGAGTTTCCATCTCGATTGATATCAATGGCGTCGATGAATCGATGGAAGCTCCTGGTGAGACCAATTTCATCCTCATCAGGTCCAATTATCAGCAATGTGTTTGGCAGGCCCTCTTCGTAGCTAAGCCATACTAATGCGGTGCATGAGAGATTCACTTCATAAGTGCTACCATTCGGGTGTTTGTCTATGCCGGTTATTTCTTGTTTAACCATTCCACAATACTCATATGAACCATCATGATCGAGGTCAACGCGGTACATTTCCATTACTTGCGGAAGTTCTCTAGAGGTCTCATGGCAGAGTGTGAAGGTTGTGGCGAAAAGAATCGGGCTCGCAACCCCAAGGAGGTCCTTCTTTACGATGGACTCTTCGATTTCTTGGGTGGTGTTCAGTTTGGGAGGCTGGTGGAGTTCTCCATTCATAGTCACAATCCTCGAGAAACCATCTTGGATTCTTGATGCATCCGTGACCAATCGGGCCGACACCAGAGCTCCCTGATGGAGTGACTCCAGCTCCTCGAATGATTCGACGCCCATGAGATCCCCGACGCCCACGATGGCGTTACCACACCCATAAGACACTTCCGTGACTTCCTTGACGAGAAAACGCGCAAGCGCCTGTTCATTTGTGTAGAGCGTGAACTCTCGAAGTTGCGCGAGCGGAGTCTCGTCCTCATTGTTCTGAGGGGCCAGTAACACATCCGAATAAGAGCCATCGGCATAAGCCGCAATCGGAAACACTTCGCCCGTCACTTCCTCTCCCTGCTGCCAATCCTTGGGGTGCATGTGGATTATTCCGAGTACAATCGCCTCGGTGGCGGCATGAATTGTCCTCTGATCATGTTTAGGGGGATCCACTCCCAGGGCAAGACTCGCAAAGGCTCCAATGAGAAGCAGCACGTGAACCGATTTCATATCCTGTAAATGACTCATCATTTAATCTCCTCAATAATCGTGCCACGCCATTGATGTGTATCGATATCCCAACACCAGATGAAGCGGTGGTAACCTCGATGCTTATCGAGTTTTCAAGGGTTCTTTTGGGACTTGAGGGTCAACCTCCCTCGGATTGGCTCTTCCCAAAACAAAATCTTGAGATACCTGAGCATATAAGACGATTAAGGGCACTTTTGGATGGTCCTCTACTTTTTTCGGATCCTCTCTCTGTGAGGTTTTTATGGCTTGGTGGGGCCTCGTTTTTGCCCATTTAGTCTGGCGGATTCTGATTGCGCATGATTCCCGAAGGAAACATGCGGTCGACCTCATTGTAATCGATTCTCCATGCTTCCATTCTTTCTCTGGCGTCTTCCATTAAAACAAACCAATGTTCGTTGAGACATTCCTGCCGGTATTGCGCGTTAAGCGCTTCAATATAACTGTAATCCGTTGGTTTTCCAGGTCGACTGAAATCCAACATCACTTGGTTCGAATAAGCCCAGAGGTCCAGTGCTCTTGACGAGAACTCTGGATCGTTATCGACTCGTATCGATTAGGGAAGACCTCTTGCCCTCTTGAGCCGGTCCAAGATCGTTCCCACTTGTTCTTCCGTGAACCGTTGAGCAGCTTCGATGGCGGGGATCTCACAAGTAAAGTTTTCCACTATCGTCAGCACATGGGTTTTGGCTAACCATTGTGAACGGGGGTCAAGCAGGTGAACAAATCAAAAATCATGGTTGTGGGTATCATTCTCGTTATCTTGGGAGGGGGAGTTGCCGTCCTCTATCAAGGAAAAG
Organism: Candidatus Omnitrophota bacterium; assembly: GCA_029261095.1. GTDB lineage: Bacteria > Hinthialibacterota > Hinthialibacteria > OLB16 > OLB16 > JACKFH01. The sequence goes on from JAJDBZ010000506.1 coordinate 9,610, forward strand.
TGATTGAGAAACTTGCCGATAGAATCGAGGACCTTGCCCGATCAAGCGAAGATCAGAAACGAGATTCATTGGCTGCGATGAACCTGTTGACAGAGCAACTGACGGATAGCGAGGCCAATAGAGAACATTTAGCGAAAGAACACAGGGACCTTCAAGAAGATCATTCGAGGCTATCCGAAGATATGGATGGCATCTTGCGATACCTTGAACAAGATCGTGAGCGATTATCGGTGTTGGAAAAGATCATCCGGAAAGTAATCTCGCTCGGTGCAGATGGATCCCTGAATCCCTCTCTTCTTCGGACCGGTGTCATTAGGCAAGCGGACAATATTTTTGAAGTATTCCATTCGACATTGATTTGTTTGTTGACTATCTCTCCTTCCGAAGATTACGGAGTGGAGGGGCGTGTTCATCCCATTGCCATTTATAATGACGGAAATCTCTACCCGCCGCTTGTGAACCCACAAACAGGAATTGAGGATTGGGAGTTGGCGTTCGACCTGATGGGGGATCTCAATATCGAGGGGATGGGAGATGTGACCGTTTCCAGCGTAACCGCTTGTTGGAGCGGTGAGAACTATTCAATTGCCGGCCTTGTCTATTCCGCCTCCAATCCGGGCTTCGATGAATTACCTGACAGCATGCCCTCTGCAGATTGCACTGAAACCTGTGAGAACAGATTTGGTTTTGAATTGGATACTGTGATCGCCCCCGTAACCAGCACGCGTCTGTTCCGCTTCCCTCGGCGCGATGATCAATCGAATCGGGATACATGGCGGTACGGAAGTGCCGAGCGTCAGGAGCAAGACTCAGAGACTGTCAATGATTCAACTGAGGAAGCCCGTGAAGAATGTTCTACTATCTGTTCATTCAGCGTATCGATTGAAGACCATCAAATTGGAATTAGTTTTGAGGCAAGAGACTCCGGTTGGAAATTCCAACTCGCTCCGAGGGGACAAGATACTTTCAATTACAATCTATCGGGGTGTATAGGACTGGTGGAGTGAGGAACACATCCTCTGATGTTCTAGTCCCACTCACTCGTAATAGTTTCGTCCTTCCCTTCCGAACCAATCATTCTCCTCTCCGGATTCGATCCAGTCTCGAGTCTCATCGAGAACCGTTTCCATCTTTTCATCAATGGATTTCACGACGCGGTAGATGCCGCCAATGAGGGAGTAACCTTTGTCTGTTCCATTCTCCTGATATTCATTTTCTGATGTCATTATGAAATGGCAACGGAGTTTCAGTATTTAAATCTTTCTGAGAATCTTTCACTCGATGGCGGTAGTGACTTGAGGGACCTAACTTGGGCGTCACTGTAGGCCTCACTTACCGCTTCGTCGGATGGGTTCAGGTAGACGCTTGTCGATCGGAGGCTCCGGTGCCCCACCTGTTTCTGGACAATCGGAAGTGGCAGTTTGTGGTAATGGATGTACAACATGATATGGGCATGGCGGAGAGAATGGATGGTAAGCCGGTGAAGACGTCGACCGAGTTTATCTCGCCCGTATTCATGATCTAACCCGGCCTTCACAGCATAATGGCGAAAGATCTGCCGGAGGCGGTTTTCGCTGTAATGGGCACGAGGATCCCAGTAGGGGTAGAACAGGAATGATTCCAGATTCTTGATCCGGAAGTCTCTCTTTCCCATTCTGCCTTCATTTCTCAAGACGCTGGCAACCTCGTTCATCAGACCGCGTGGAAGATGGCTCGTTCTCATTCTACCGGTCTTCGTGTTCTCAGCTGGGAAGAGGACCACGCTTCGATTGAAATCGAGGTGTTTGATTTGGATACGGACAAACTCTCCCACCCTGCACCCGAGTTCGTAAATCATGCGGAACATTAGTTTATGCCGATAGTCTTCAATCGCATCGAAGAGTTGCTGGAGTTCCTTCTCAGTCAGATACCGTATCGTCTCACCAAACCGATCATATTTCGGGGGACTTTTCACATTTGACGGTTTACCCTTTTTGACGGCCATTCCTACGCTCGGGTGTTTCTCGTTTCGATCCATTTTCTTCACACTTGCTCACAAATGTGAAGTTCGGGGGATTTAAGAATCTTTCGGATGGAGGGTAAAAAGTGAGAGTTTGGTGCTTGGGTCAGTCCAACGGCTGTCCCCTCAATGATGCCCTATAAAGAATTGAGGACGATCATGGATGCTAACTCATTTGCAGCCGGTTCATTCTCTGTCTTCGCCCATAGCAGAAAACGAGGACAGGAATTTCCAGGTGGTTTATCAAGCCACTCCCCCCAATACATATTTTCAATATTACTTGCCATTGAAAATTCTTGATTGACGGGGCGTGTTCTTGGTTTAAACTAACCGATTCCCGATTCGGGTGGATTTCTCCCTGCTCGGTTGCCCGAATCTGATTGAATGCAATTCTTGATCCGCTCAATTCACTTCCTTCGGGCCAGTTTGCTTTCGATCTGCCAGCGATGGCCTTTTTGGAGGATTTCTAGATGGTTTTCATTTCTCGCCTATGGTTCAAAAGAGTTTCTTTCCTTCTCATTGCGGCCATGCTCCACGCCTCGGTCGCTGAACCTCTCATTAGCTGGCTCAGCCAATCTCGGCAAGAACAATCGGCCTATGCCGCGCCTCCCCCGCCAGGAGCGGAGTCTCTGGCTCCCTTTTTCGAACAGTTGAAATCCCTCGAGGAATCGCCAAAACAAACAGAGGAAGAGACCTGTTGCTGCGATGACAGCATCATCGGTGTGGGGCGTCGGCTCTCTCATAATACAATCGATGAGGTCACCAACGATCTGGTCACTCTGACCTACACGGTGTTCAACAAACGGGCCACCGATGTCACCCAGATCGATCTATCCAGTGAATTGACGGCTGAAATTGCTCTTGTTTCCGCAACTCCGTTCCCTTCGGTGAACAACCAGGAGTTCCAATGGACGATCGACACCCTTGGGCCGTTCGAGTCGAAGGAGATCGAGGTGCTATTAAACATCTCCTCGGCATCTATCCTCGAACCCACGCCTATCCTCATCGACACCGGCGCCCAGGCCGAGGGAATCTATAAAGCTCGTCGCGCAACCGCACAGACCACTCCGGTGGCTCTCAATACGGGAGAGTTGGACCCACAATACCTCCGCGCCACGCCCGACGCGAACAAGGACGACATCTACATCCAGGAGAAAGCCGCCGAACTGGGCTATAACCCCCAACAGATCTACAAGTTTGTTCGCGACGAGATCGGTTTCGAATCTTATATCGGTTCGCTGCGGGGATCTCGTGGCGCGCTCTGGTCGGAGGCGGGGAACGCTCTGGATCAAGCAAGTCTCTTAGTGGCGCTCCTTCGTGCTTCCGGAGTCCCTGCGCGTTATGTCCGTGGAACATTGGAAACGGATGACGCCCAAGAACTCATCCTCTCGATGTTCCCGCCAGTCTACAACACAGTCGGCATCATCCCCCCCGACGCCGAACTCTCCGACCCCGCGAATGATCCCGAACTCCTGGCCGAAACTCAAAGCCACTATTGGGCGGAAGTTTTCGATGGCACCACCTTTGTTGCAATCGATCCCTGCTTCAGCCAATCCATCATCGGACAAACCTTCGCGAACAAAGTCGAACATTTCGCGGAAGTCCCCGACGACCTCCGCCACAAAGTCGCGATCCGTCTCCTGCCCGAGTTCATCGGAACCGCCCTGAACACCTCCGGCCTCCAAAAGGAAGTCGTCCTCGATGAAACTTTCAATACTGTCGAGGTAGTCGGTAAACCCCTCTCCATCGGCCACTTCGTGGAATCCGATGGAAGTTTCAGCATCCTTTCCGTTTTCAACATGATCACCCATACCTATTCACCTTATGTCTTGATCGGAGAAAACGACGGCAACATCGCCGACGACGAAATCCTCCGAGGCACCGACTACCAAGAACATATCTTCGCCTTCGCCTCGCAAATCTTAACCGCCCTCTACCTCGAAATGGATGTGATCGCCCCGGGAGGGGAGACAGAGACTTTCGAGAGGGCTTTGTTGGACCGGGTCGGAATGGAAAGGAGAATCTCCGGAGATAGAATCGATTTGGCGGGTGAGAATAACCTAAGGGTCCCCGCTGTCACATTGTTAGATATTGATGTGATTAGCGTAACATTTGGTGCGATCCCTGTATCGACACAATCTTTAGGTAGCGATACCGAAAAACCAACAGGTCCTAATGTAAACGATCCTGCCTCAACAGACGAGTTCCAGTCTCTAGATGCTATTCTTGAACTAGCCAGTCAGGAAATATTCTGGTTTTCTGATTTGTCTCAGAG
>JAJDBZ010000507.1 GCA_029261095.1 Candidatus Omnitrophota bacterium
CTCCTGGATTATGAGGGCGATGGGGCATTCATGAGTCGCCTTCCAGGGGTGATGAGAGTTAACGATTCGGGAAAACAGGCTGAGATTTTTTTGGAGCGCGATGCGGACCCTCAATCCTTTCTGGCAGAATTGGTGGGAAAAATCTCAATCCGGCGTTTCGATATCCGTGAACCCTCGCTTCACGAAATTTTTGTTCGGGCAGTGAAGGGAGATGAAAGTGAATAAGACCCTTCTGGTGGCCCAACGGGAATACTTGGAGAACCTGCGGACGAAGACTTTCTGGATCGGGATTTTCATGTTCCCGATTCTTCTCGGTGTCTCGATCCTGGTTCCCATGTTGTTGGATAAAGTGAAAGACGCACGCAAATTTGCTGTCATCGATCGGTCCGGGTATCTGCTGGAGGAGGTACTCCTGGAGACTTCTCATCAAGATCTCCACCGATTTCTAGATGGATTTCTCCCTTTGGACGAGGAAGAGAAACATCTTTTGGCTGGAGTTCCACAGGAAGTAAAGACTGTCCTCGACACAATCGGTAAGCAAGAGGTCGACAACTACTGGTCGATCGCGGAGTTTTTAGTTTCACCCAATTCCTCAGGAGAAGGGCTCTCTCAAGATTTGGTTCAGTCCCTTAAACCTCACCGTGGGGTTTTTGTCGAGTGGTGGGGAGAGATAACGCCAAAGTCGCTCAACCGACTTCAGGGCGGACTTGATAAGGGTCGATTCCATTTTGTTGAAATCGCCGGGGTCGACCAGAATCCGGAATTTCTGAACGAGAAGATCAATAGCGGCGGACTGTTTGCCTATTTTGAAATCGGTCCAAACCCTGTGGAGGGAGATGGGGGATGCCGGTATGTCTCCAACAACCTGACTGACCGAGACCTCTTGAACTGGTTCAACCGCCATGCCTCTTCGATCGTTAAAGAGCGCAGAATTGCCTCGAAGGGGATCGACGCCGAAACGGCGAGGTGGATCAATCAAAGACTCGATTTTGAAACCAACAAAGTCGGCGCCTCGGGAGAGGGAGAGAAAGTCAAAGCTCAAGATATGGCGGGGCAATGGGCGCCGGTTGCATTTGTCTACTTGCTCTGGGTTTCGATCTTCACTGTCGCACAGATCCTATTGACCAATACGATCGAAGAAAAATCGAACCGTATTATCGAAGTGCTCCTCTCCTCTGTTTCACCGCTTCAGCTCATGTCGGGAAAGATCCTGGGAAACGCTGCCACTGGACTGACAGTCATCGGTTCCTGGATTGGATTCCTCCTGTTGGGATTCTCAATCATGCCCTATTTTTTAGAACGAGCACCGAGCGTTCAATTTGAGCAAGTGGTTTCCAATCCGTTGTACCTGACTTCCTTCCTTTTCTATTTCTTGACGGGGTATATCTTATACGCCGCTCTCTTGGTCGGGATTGGTTCGGTTTGCACGAATCCCAAAGAAGCGCAGAATCTGATGTTGCCGATCATGTTGGTGTTGATTGTGCCCTTGTTGTCGATGATGCCAGTGGCTCAAGATCCGAATGGTTCCTTAGCTCGGTTCCTGTCCTATATCCCGTTTTTCACACCATTCGTCATGATGAACCGAGCGGCGGGACCGCCACCCACTATCGACTACATTGGAACCACCCTCCTTTTAATTATATCACTTCCTCTTTTTTTCTGGGGAGCTTCGAGAATCTTCCGGATCGGAATTCTGATGACCGGCCAACCGCCGAACCTTTTCCAGATGCTCCGGTGGTTGTTTACCGAGTCTCATCGGACGGCGGGAAAAAGGTGAGATTGAAAAGAACGCTTGTGATGATCGCAATTCTGTTTTTCATTCTCATCGTGGGAGTCCCCCTTTTTCTGATGGGTGTGGTCATATCGAATGGAGCGCCCCTGATTGCATCGCCCGGACCGGTTACCCGCTTAACACGATACCTCGATGAGAATGAGGCGAGATCCGAAGAGGGGTCCGATTTCCCGGAATTAGAACCCCTTATCATATTCGGAACACCGGACCAAACATTCCCAAGAGTGATAGACGCTCTCGAACAGATGAATCTAGAAATCGTGGAAAGTAGATCCAATGAGAATCGGGTGCACGCACTGGAGCGGACCCAGTTGTGGAAGTTCATCGACGATTTTCATGTCGTCATCGAACATCGGGAAGAAAACAATTCCATCATCAGGTTTCGATCAGAGTCCAGAGTCGGTCATGCAGATTTTGGGGCCAACATCGCCAGAATCGTGAGATTCAGGAAGAAGATGGCGAGTGCGGAACCATCCGATGACGGGTAAATTCCTGGGGCATTCTTACTCCAGGAGTCGCAACGAAGATATACACAAGTTGATTTCAGTGTGATACAAAAAGTCTCCCGATAAGGAATGGGAAGATTATCATGGTACTGGAAATCATCGTTCCCCGACTCGCACGTGGCATTCAGAAACTCCCCCTATGGTTTGTCCAAAGCCTTGGCCGAACTGTGGGGAAGTCGGCCTATCTCTTTGCGAAGAGAGGGCGGCAGACGGCAATGGCCAATCTCCAGTTGGCATTTGGCGACCAATTACAACTCAAGGAACGCAAGCGGATTGCGAGGAAGAGTTTCGAGAGCGTTTTAACTACCGCGTTCGAAATCTGTTGGGCCAAAAATCTACCCGCGAATGCCGAAGAGTTTATCGACCCTCTTAATAAGCAAGCATGTGTCGATGCATATGCGGAAGGAAAGGGTGTTCTCCTATTGGTCCCTCATATGGGCAACTGGGAATTCTGCGCCCGGTGGTTGACTCAAACTTTTCCTGAAGTAAACGCGGTCGTCAGAAAACAGAAGGATCCTTGGATAGAACAAATGTTACAGCATTTCCGTGAAGATACCGGACTGAAAATTATTTATAACAAAGACTCGCTTCGCCAAGTCCTTGCGTCACTCCGTCGGGGAGAACTCGTCATCATGATGATCGATCAGCATATGCGAAGAGGGGGAGTTCAAGTCGACTTTTTTGGACACCCCGCGATGACCACTGCTTCTGCTGCGCTACTTGCGGTCAGGACGGGGTGCAAAGTGCTGGTCGGGAGCTGTTACCGGCAAGAAAAAGGGGGCTGGGGTTCCAGCTTCAGCGAACCGATAGAGACGACGGTTACCCAAAACCGCGATCTGGACTACATCACCAACACCCAACGGTATGTTTCGGTCATCGAGGAGATGGTGAGGGAGCACCCCGAGGATTGGATGTGGATGCACCGTAGATGGCGAACGGGAAAGCAGCGGGAACCCGGAAGAACGCACCCTCTCCCGGTGGCGATGTCTTGAATTTAGAATCCCCCTTAACCATTGGAACAATGTCTGAGAAAGTCTAGACCTATGATACGCAAGAAGAGGACTGCCGATGGCCTTGTGCCAATCAGCCAGAAACTGGGAATTCCCAACATTCAGCGGCATATATTTCTATGCTGCGATCAGACCAAACCCAAATGCTGTGATCGGGGTGAATCAAACCTATCCTGGGATTACCTCAAATCGAGATTGAAAGAACTCGGATTGTCTGAATCGGGAAAGGTTTTTCGAACCAAGGCGAATTGCTTGCGGGTCTGTGCGGGTGGACCGATCGCGGTGGTTTACCCGGAG
>JAJDBZ010000508.1 GCA_029261095.1 Candidatus Omnitrophota bacterium
TTATAGTGACTTCGCCTAGAAAATTACGGGGGCGAACGGAAGAAATCCGAGGAGGGTATTCCATGAAATTCATTAAGATGAGGAAAGGGCGCCACGTCAACCTAACAGTGACCTGCGTCGCCTTGATCGCCGGACTCCTGATGGCCATGCCGCAACAGGCCACTGCTCAAGAGGTTCGAGTCGATCTCGATAGAAATACAGCGGGCGTTCAGTCCGATTTGCAGGTAACACCTGCTGGTGGTGCCGCAACCATTCAGGGTTCGGTTGTGGTGACCGGTGCAGCAACCGATATGGTTGCGGATTACGCCGTTGAAGTCGCACTCTCCAATAGCGGCGGCGGCGATTCCGCAAACTGTGTCAACACAAGTTTTTCCAATGGAGAAATCACCTCCGCGTTCGCAAGCGAACTGTGCCAGGCGAATTTCTTCCGTCGGTCCAATCTCTTCGTTAATCCAGCGATCGCCGTTGGTGACGACCTGGAGTTGACCGTCTTCAATTTCGATGTGGAACTCACCATCGCCGATGGTGAGACCGTTTCTTTCGACTTCACCTCAACCGCATCCAACTCGCAGTTGGGAATGACAGTCAATAATTCACCAAGAACTTTTGGTGATGGAACTCAAAGCCCCATCAGCACAGTGGGTGCCGCAGTCCGTACAGGCGATGTTGGAACTCCCACCGAGACTCCGACCACTCCGCCAGCTACATTCACTCCCGCGCCTGATTGTGACGATTCGGGTTACTACATTCTCGATTCGCTGGGTGGCAGACACCCGGTCGGCACCGATGTCGTCCAAATCACCGGCTCGTTGTACTACGGCCGCGATGTCGCACGTGACATGGAAAACGTGACTCGCGACCCTGCCGGAGCACCGACAGCCGACTTGGCAGTGCTCGATACTTTTGGAGCCGTGCAGTTCGTCCAAAATCCGGCTAACGCTCCGGTCCAAATGTTCTACTTCCCAGAGGGAACCGACCCAGCCTGTGGGTTCGCGGTCGATGTCATCATGACCTCGGACTCCCAAGGATTCTGGGTTCTTACCGAAGCCGGAGGAATCTTCCGCGCCGGTACGGCCCTCCCGGGTGGCGAAAGTGCCCAACTCGGTGGTGCAGCTGCTGATCTCTGCTCCGCGCTGAACATTCCGTTCGGCGGCTCCGTACCACGCGACGCGAATGTGGGCGATGGAACCGGAAGAGGCATGATCAAAGCTGTCGGATTCACTGTCGTCGAGGGAGCCAGTGCCGCAAACCCAACTGGGTATGTGATCCTGGATTCGCAGGGTGGACATTACATCTACGATGGAAATGGCGCCGTGTTGGATGACGGAACTGCGAACAGCGTACTTGCTGGCGGAACGGCCTATCCGTTCTTCCGCGGTTTGGATATCGCTCGCGATATCGAATTGCATCCGGCTGGCACCAACGTCGCTGGTTTGGTGATCTACGACGGTTGGGGTGGTATTCACCCAGTCCCCGTCGAGTTTGACCTTGTCAACGATCCGCCTCAGACTCAGGTCGCCTTCCTCCGGAATATGGCACCTGCTCAGACCACGAATGTGGGTCTTCCATACATTGTGGCCGGATTCGATGACAACGGTGGGACTGCTGGCACTGTCCTCGACGTTGACTCGATCTTCAGAGATATCGAGTTCTGCGCCACCACGGGCGGCAACGGTGTCTACACGATGGATGCTTACGGTGCAGTGTTTGCCTTCGGGAATACACGAGCCAATGCAGACAATACATCTCCGCGCTTCACAGGCGGACCGTATTTCTTCCCCGACAAGTTTGCTCGGGATCTCGAACCGCAAACCGAAACCGGGTTCGAGACAGACATGGGAGTCGTGGTTGTTAGGTAACAGCTACAAATTGCATAGCAAGCCGACTCTACCGAATTACGCGTAGAATGGGTGAAACTGGCAAAGTGCCAGGATCTCCTTCGGTCTCTCTCAAAAGAAAGGGGAGGTGTTTCACCTCCCCTTTCTTCTTTCTCGATCGAGAAAATCGATGATGAATTCCAAACCCAGTCTCCTATACCTCATCCTCTTTCTCCCGCTCCTCCCGATTTCCTTGGCGGCACTTTACCGACTCTCCGAAAGCGGAATGGAATTGTGGAAACCCTCTGACACTCAAGAATCAGTCCGGTCCACCATCGGAAAAGGAGAGATCTTTACCGATTCATACCGATCCCTCGAGCCAGCCATCCCATTCCCTCCCGATCCAGTCATCCAGGTCTATGCGCGAACAACCGGTTTGGACAGACGAATGAAAAGAGGCAGCTATGAGTTGGGCCCTGAGTGGTCTCCCGCGCAAGTCTTGGAGCAATTCGCATTGGGATCGAACTCCCCCAACAGGGTGGTGCTTCCCCCTGGCCTCACTCTTGTGCAGTCAGCGGAAAGGCTTCAATCTGCAGGATGGATTGAAAATGCCACGAACTGCCTGAAGTCGGCAACCGGCTCGGCGGCTGTTGAAATCTGTGGAAGACCCAGCTTGGAAGGATTGATCGCTCCGGAAACCTACTTCTTCGATGAGCAAGAGCATCCGTCCGAGGTGCTCTCGGTCCTATACCGCCAATGGAAATCGAACATCGAGAAACTCGCGGGGACTTCTGAACTAAGCACACATCTGAGGAATGGACTGACTCTCTACGATACAATCATCTTGGCAAGTTTGGTGGAAAAAGAGGCGGCCTCACAAATTGAGATGGCCACGGTCGCCAGCGTGTTCCACAACCGCATTCGAAAAAACTGGCCGATGGGATCTGCGGCCACGCTGAGGTATGCGCTTCATGACTGGGAGCGAGGTGAGAACCAGCTGCCTGTAAACCTCAAGTCGCCTTTCAACACAAATCGAAAGCCTGGCCTCCCCCCACACCCCATCTGTATTCCAAGCCGCGAAGCCTTGTCAGCCGCTGTTAGACCAGCGGATACTCCGTATTTCTTTTTTGTGGCCGATGGGGAGGGTGGGACCATCTTCAATGAGACACATCGAGAACACATTCAATCCGCACGGAACTATCGGGACAAAATCCGCAACCAGCAGAACTGAAGTCGTTCAGACTCAGATCTCCACCATCAGCGTCCGAATGGAATAAGGCATGAACTCCATCCGAATGTTTCCCTGACGAACTCGAATCGGCTCCTCATCCCTTTCCACCAGATTGCTGTTCCAAGCTCTTTTGATCGGAATGCTTGATTTCAAGGTACAGACTCCACGGCTACCTTCGGATTCATAAACACGGATTACGATCCTTTGCCCATCTTCCTCGCGCTTCAGAGTTTCGATCAATACATTCCGGGCATCCGTGCTTAGCCACGAATGCCTCGGAGAGAGTTCTCCCGCATGGCGGGTTACCGGGACCACCTTCATCGGCATGTTGAGTTCCGCTGATAGCTGAACCACATTCCCTTGCCGCCAATCGCCAGAATGCGGTATCAGGCTGTAAACAAACGAGTGTTTTCCTTCGTCTGCATGTGGGTCCGGATGAACGGGTCCGCGAAGCAGCGACAAACGCATAGTGTTTCCTTGGATATCGGATCCGTACTTGCAATCGTTCGCAACTGAAACCCCGTAATCACCTTCCGATAGGTCCATCCAGCGATGGTGGGGAACTTCGAACCGGGCGCGATCGAACGGAGTGTTGTCGTGCGTCGCACGTTCGATAGTTCCGAATTGAATCTCATAGGTCGCCTTGGGGGAACGAATGGCCACTGGGAAGGCAACCTTCAGAAGTTTGTGTTTCTCCCACCAATCGACTTCTGTTTCGAAATCGATTCGAGGGCAACTCGAATAAAGGACAATTCTCTGCCGAAGCGTTGAATGATCGGTCTTTCTGACTATTTCGATCGAGCCGCGTACAGGCCCCGATTCGGTCACTTCGATCGATTCGACTTGGTCCCAATCCCATCGGTTCTGGTCGACGTTGAAATCGTAGTCCCAGGCGTCATGCATGTGAGGATGATCGTGAAACATCTGGAGGACATTCCCCTTGGAGCCCTTCTCAAGAACCTCTCGGCCGTTCCTTTTGTCCAATATTCGTGAAAGGTTCCCCCGGGAATCGAGTTCGAGTCTGAAGAATGAGTTCTCCATCTTCTTAGTCGTCACATCGAACTGGGGTGGACCGGGTGAGTCGGCAGGTTTAGGGACAATTCGACAAACATCGTGGCCTACGGATGGAACACCACTCGGTTCGATGTAAAGACACGAGGCGCCTTCCGTATCTATCGACACCTGATGCACCAGGCGATTGCCCGAGGAATTGATTACGTGTTGGCCAGATTCGATAGGGCACTCCGCTAGAGGGATTGAGACGGGATCGCTCCGATCCCAGCCGAGCGAATTGAACAGGAGAAGAGGACCTCCCTTCCCACGGGTGTCGATGTTCTTGGCATAATTCCGAAATGATTTCCCTTGCAGGGATTGAGTCATCGTAAGGGCCTTCTCATAAATCGTATCGGTTTCCTTGTACAATGACTCCACAGACGAGCCCGGTAGGATGTCGTGAAATTGATTGGTCATGACATCCCGCCAAATTGTTTCCAGCTCATCTCGCGGATAAGCGGCGCCTTGAATGTGAGAAAGTGTGGATACGAACTCCGTTTCTCGGAGCAGGTGTTCCAATTTTCGATTGAACCGCTTGGTTCTTGCTTGGGTAATCTGACAAGCTCGATGGAGTTCGAGGTAGAGTTCTCCATTCCATACTGGAAGGTGATCTCTTCTGATGGATTCCAGCAGATCTTGGTAGTAACCGGTAATGGTCCCATACCGGACTTTCGGAATCCCGGCTATATCCTTCAACCTTTTCCCGTTCTCGATCATTTCCTGAGTCGGTCCGCCACCACCATCTCCCCACCCGAACGAAAAGAGCATCTCATCCAGTTGGTCCTTTTGACGGATCTGGTCCCACTGCTGCTTACAATCTTTTGGGATGAGGTTTCCGTTGTAGTTGAGCGGGGGCATCATGGCCAGAATTCTCGTACCATCGATCCCCTCCCATTCAAAGGTTGTATAGGGAAATCGGGTGATCATGCTCCAGTCGATCTTAGTCGTCACAAAGACATCGACTTCGCAACCTTTTAGAATTTGAGGGAGACTCCAGGTGTAGCCGAAGGCATCGGGCAACCAGCACACATTGTTCCGGAGTCCGAATTCTTTCTCAAGAAATCGGTTCCCGTACAAGAACTGGCGAATGATCGCTTCCCCGCCAGATAGATTGGAGTCCATTTCGACCCAGGCGGGGCCCGCCGGATCCCAGCGCCCCTCCTTAACCCGTCGCTTAATTCCTTCAAAGACCTTTGGGAAATGCTCCTTAGTGTACTGATAAAGTTGTGGCTGCCCTTGGGCAAAGGTGAATTCGGGGTTGGTCTCCATGAGTTGGAGAACACTGGAAAAGGTACGACCACATTTTCTCTTAGTTTCTTGCAGAGGCCAAAGCCAGGCGGTGTCTATGTGCGAATGTCCGCAGACCAGGATACGTCCGGAATTCTCCGTGGAAGGATATGATGAGAGTTGTTTCTTGAGCCATCGCTGAGTCTTGGAACAAGCCTTTTGCAGTTCCTCACGCGCTTCAGGAAAGGGTTGTACCTGAGTCATTGCATCCGAAAGAACACCCAGAAGTCGCTGAAAATCTGAGGAGGATGGGTCGTGTGTTTTCAAGACATCGACAGCAACCTGTAAATCCCAACAGAAGTTATAGATCGTCCGGTCGATCTGAGTGAATTCGGCATGTTCGAACTTCCCGTAGTACTTTGGAGCCGGATAACGCACCGCTTCGGTGTAGGCTTCGACTAGAATCCTGAGGGGTTTGCGGAGATGGTTCCTGTGGGTCACACGAAAACTCTTGTGGTTTTCGGAGATTCCATGAAACGGGACCTCATTGAAATAGATCAGTCCTTCCCTCGCGATCGACAAGTCCAGCGTGACAAACGAATCCTTCCCAAGAAAGGCTTTGGGCACTTGAGTCTTGGCCCTGAACCAAGCGCTCCAATCGGCCCGGTCTTCACCCCAATGAGTCCCCAGTGAGATGTTCTTCCACCCGTTTCGGGGTGCTGGTCCAGGAGGCTGGTGATTGCCGGTTTCCACGTACTGCCAGCCATTGATAGGAACCCTTGCAATCGCTTGTCTCGAGCGCAATGCATTGAGTTGTTCCTGAATCTGAATGACCAGGATTTCGCGTTCTTCAGGTAAATGAGATTTCATCAAGTAGGTGACTCCTCGTCGGTACCATGAGATTGGTAAACAAAGTGGGGAATGAGAAAACAGAAAGCCTGATCTGTAAAGTGGCGGGCAAAACTGTCAGGATCACTCGGTTCAATAATGGCGATTTCATCCTCATTGGGTTATACTCTTTCTTATACAGGACACAGATATGAAAAGAGGAGGTCACGATGAAAGTGAAACCATTTGAAATTATTCTTCCGGTACTGGTGGGGGCACTGTTCCTCTTGGCCTCCGATGCATCCGCACAAATCTATAACCCTTATTACGGAAACCCTTACGCCTACAATTACGCGAGAGGTTATGGGGGAGGTTATGGCGGGGTCCAGTATTACAATTACAATGCGCCGTACTCTCACATCTACTATTCTCCAACCTACTCGGTTCAGCCGAGAGGATACTACTCGACGCCATACTACTATGGTGGATACTCGGGATACTCCTACTCGGGTCAGCGACCGTCAAAACCCTCCGGGGGCCATTTCCGGCCATCGAATACGAGAAATCAAAGTAGCGTTCGTGGTGAAGTCCCCGCAGGGACTGTAGGGTGGATTCCCGCACCAGTGTCCGCGCGAAGTCAGAAGGTCCAGAGCGGCAGATAGGTTAGGATTCAGGGGGTTGGTAGGTTCTGAGCCGGCCATACATCCGGAACAACTCGCGAAAGGCGCGTAAAATCACCTTCGGACTTCCGCCTGATTGTTCTCCAGCGGTTCGCGGCAAATGAGTGACTCCGATTTCCGCAAAATCGAAGTTGGGTCTCTTGTTAAGCTTAGCAAGCAGTTCTGTTGTGATCATGGCTCCGGTCGTTTCGAAGGTGATCGATTGGATAAGTTCACGGTGGAACATCTTGAACGCGCAATCGAGGTCCCGCACGCGAATCCCAAGTAAGGTCCGTATCAACATCCCCCAGCATTTCGCAAACATCTTACGATGAATCGGGTCCTGGCGATCCTTTCGATATCCAAGTACTGCATCGTGGTCATCAATCTGATCCAAAAAGAGTCGTATCTCTCCGATATCAAACTGGCCATCCCCATCCGAAAAGAAGACTAAATCCTTGGTCGCACTCCTGAATCCCGTTTGGACTGCGCCACCATACCCTTGATTAACCTCATGGTGGATACCTCGAAATCCAGGGACATCCTTTTCAAGCTGGTCTAAGACGTCACGGGTTCGGTCGGTGCTTCCATCATTGATGGCGAGGATTTCAAATTCGGTGACTTGGTCTTTGATCGTTTCATAAGTCTTCTTGACCAAGGGACCGATGTTGTCCTCCTCATTATGAGCGGGGAAAAAAACAGTGAGACTCTTAGTTGTGGGCATTTCCTGGCGGTTCAATCTCCTTGAATCCCGAGGGTAGCCATTCCCTAGGCGATCCACAAGATAGAGGGTTCGTCGGCGGGTACCGGCGGTGACCTAATCTTACCGTCCCGGTTTGGCAATGGTCTCTTGAGATCATTCGATTTCATTGGTGGCGCGAAATTCTGGTTGGGCGAACCGAGAGAGATCCTTAGTCGAGACCGACAGAATCAAAGTGGGATTGAGTCTGCTCAATACAGTCTCGAAAATCCCGACCCTCCATCGCAATCCAGACCTGAAGAGCGGCATTGTAAACAACTGCTGGCTTTGCATGATGGTCATGGGTCTTTAAAACCTCCCTAGACAATCTCGCACACCCTTCGATCCCGCTCGGCAACAACTCTTCCGCAACGGTTAATAGCCCAAACTCCGATGGATCCATCTTTAACATTTCCGCATCGCTGCCCTCTTTAATCAAACAAACATTTGTCGGCGCGGAGGCTTTTAGGTCGACTGACCCTTGAGTTCCTTGAACCACCAAAGTCTTGGGATATCCCAACTCACGAACCACGTGATCCATTTGACGAAGAACCGGACCATGAAACACACCGGTGATCAATGCTCCTTTGGCCGGGTTGATGAGTTTCTCGCAGGTTGAAAGATAGGGCCGCTTCCCAAGAAGTTCTCGCCATTCTTTCAATGAGTTGAGTCCGGGGATGGCTTGCGAGACCTCGACACAACTCCACCCCCGTTCTCGAATCTGATCGGCAGCCTCGGAAAAGCTTCTCGCCAATGAGTATCCGAGGGCCTCAAATATGATCGATGGAGTGATTCCCTTCTTCGGGGGGACATCGCGGTCTGAAAGAACCAGGACTTTCGCCCCACAGGCCGCCGCAAGCAGGGTGGATGCGGGAGTCCATACCATCAGCCGGTCCTTTCCATCCAAGGGGGACGCGAGAGTGACCAGGTTTTCCATCTCCCAGTCGGTAGGATCGCAGTGGTCGTGGAAGGCATCTACCGCACCGATCAGTTCAGAATCGGCTTCACCTTTGACTCGCATCGCCATGGTCAGTGCCCCGAATTCCACTGGGTGAACCTCTCCAGAAAGAATCAGATTATTCGCTTCCCGAGCTTCTTCACGGGTCAGGTCCTTCGACCCGCGTGGACCGACTCCGACACGTTGGAGGTAGGGTTTTAAAGACATGCCTCTATTGTAGGTCGTATTCGACGATGCGTAATCGGGGGAAGCCATACACCATGCCGGGTTGAATCACTGGTTGAAATGGCCACTAAAAATCTATTCCTCGCCCTGATGTTCTTCCAATGCGGCCCGGGCGGCTGAGTCGGAACCTACTAGACCGCTAAGGATCCCAACTTTTGTCCGTGTCCCCCCCTTGATTCCGCGTGCCGCATCGAAAACCTGGATATCGAGGAGCCCACGCCTCCGTTCGTAGTAGTAAATCCAGAAGGGGTAATAGAAATGATCAACCTTGCCCGCCCCGACAATAGCCGGTTTCTCCCGCTGGCCACGTCGACGGAGGATCGTCTTGAGTAGTTCCCGCCGACCGATTTCGATGGCTTCTTTCTCCTCTATTTTGAAGTCAAAGACTTCTCCTTCCACACTCTCTACGTCTTCCAAATTCTCATGCATCTGAAAGATGGCAAAAGCCCCGGACTGTGCTTCGACAGAAATATCGATTTCACCCGGCCCCTGCCGGGAGTCAACTTGAATAGACACAATATGATGCGGGAGCCAGACGATCTGGGTTCTTGGGAGGCGGGGGGAAGTTGACTGGGAAACTCGAGTTTTCGAGGAAACTCGTAGAAGTCCCCAGAGGTTTTTCCAATTGCGTCGCTGGAAAAAGGCGAGGGCCGATTCTTCACTCACCCTCGGCTCAATGATTTTCATGTGGAACTATCTGTGGAGTTTGTTGGAGGCTTTCCGGCCCATGACAGCCAGTAGGATGCCTATACCGAGAAGGATAGATCCCGCGACAACATTCACGACCATGGCGTGGGATCTCTCAGCCCAGAATGTCCCAATGAGGACAGGGATCGCCATGATGCTGATGAAGATGCCGAGGACAGTCTGCGTTTCAGCATCTCTGCGGTTGTGTTCACCAGTTCTCTGCTCTTCTAATGTTTTCTCGGTATCATTCATTGATTCGTCTCGTTAAAGATAAAGGTAAACGATGACATGCGGAGTCATCGAGATCACTGTCCAGAACCTCAGGTCATGCCAGATGTGGTTGCTCGGCGCCTCGAGGTTGACGTACTCTTTCTTCAGGCCAATAAAGACCCAGGCCATCGTTCCGATGAAATAGGCCAGGGCAACCAATTTCGCCCAGGGCATATAGACCCCGGTCAACAACATGTCGATCGGCCCAAACACCTGCTCGAGTAAGGGTCCGAGCGTGCTATTGATCCATTCGCTCACCTAAACAATCCTCCTTCGACAACGCACCTTAGGAAACCTTCTCTCCCAAGACTCTTTGAATCTCGCCATCTTTCATCACTTGTCCCCACACCAAACCGCGGATTTTTTCCTCCGGCTCGGGAGGAGTTAAGAGGCTGACAACGATGGTGACGATCAATGAGAAAACGAAAGACCACCAAGCCACGAATAGGAATGGATCATCCGAGGGAAAAAGACCGTCAACCATATTTAGCGTGGTGGTGAATCCGACTCCCAAAACCAAACCCGCAAGCCCACCCCATCGATTCGCTCTCTTCCAAATGATTCCGAGCAGCAGGATGGCTAATGTCGGACCTTGGAACAACGAGAGGGCAGTCTGAATGAAAACGTACAAGCCTTCTTGCTGTCCGATCCACGGTGCCAAAAATCCAGCAAGGATAATAAAGATGACTGTAAAGGCTCGGCCGATGAACAACCCGTGTTTTTCATCCATCTCACGGCCCGTAATGAACTGCCTCAAGCGACCATAAAGGTCGGTGGTCCAAATCGTGGTTGCCGAACTCAGGGTAGAGTCGACACTGGACATCAGTGCCGCAAACAGGGCAACGAACATCAGGCCTTTAAGGCCGGGTGGAAGCAAAAGTCCGATCATTTCGGGCACAGCTCGGTCCCCTTCAGCCAAATCGGGTATGAGCACAACCGCACACAACCCGGGAACTGCAACCATGAGCGGGATGAAGGATTTGAGGAACCCTCCGAAGAGCATACCGCCCTTTGCGTCCCATTCGGAGCGCGCACCTAGAGTTCTTTGAACAATTGCCTGATTACCACTCATATAAGCGACTGCCAACACAATGCCGAGACCGAAAACGATCCCGGTCCAGGGGTAGGGTTTGTCCGTGTGGTGCGGGAGAAGGATCTTGAAATGGCTTTCGTAGGTTCGGAGTTGAAATCCATTCTCCTCGCCTCCGTCGCCAATACCAGCGAGAGCGCCTTCGATTAGCCCTTTGGCCTTAGTCCGAATCGCGGCGATATCCGCGCCCTCGGTCGCCTCAATTTCGACAGTCTCGAGTCTCGCCACAAATCGATTGGGATTGGCATCTTTGGTTCTCATCGGTGCGCGATCCAAGCCGGTGACATTGAATCCTGCCTGGGAAAGCGCTTCTTCGACTGTGGCCGGCTGGATTTCCGCCTCGTCGTGCAATTCGATAATCACTCGGGGTTCTGTGGAAGTGATTTTCTCTTGGAGCCCAACCGGCCCTCCCACTTCCCACATGCTCAGGACGAGAAGGGAGATACCGCCGATGAACATGATAATCAATTGGACCACATCGACCATAACAACAGCCGAAAGTCCGCCGGAAAATGTGTAGACTCCGGTAATGAGTACCATGAGCCAAACCACCCAATAGGGGTCCCAACCAAGGATGGTGTTCATCAGCTCATCGCCAGTCACCCATAGCATCAAAGACAACATGGTCAGGAGAAAGACGCCCCACATGGCGGCGTGGATGATCTGAACACCGGCGTTGTACCGACGTCCGAGCCATTCCGGAATGGTATAAACGCCGGAGCGCCAGAAGTAGGGAACGAAAATAAAGGCCGCGAAAACCATCGCAGGCATCGACCCAATCCAGTCGAAGTTGGCAACCGCGATTCCATCCGTAAAAGCGCTACCCGCGACGGCAACAAAATCCATCGCACCGATATCGCTGACCACAATAGACATTCCGATCGCCCAGAATGGGAGGGCTCGACTGGCGACAAAGAAATCGCCTGCAGATTTGACGTATTTCCCGAAATAGGTCCCAAGAATGAAAACCCCGATCATGTACATCACTATGATCGTGACATCAATTCCAGCGAGGTTGCTTGCGGCTTCTTGAATGTTTGGGTCCATCTTAATCTTCCGTTATAGGGCGCGGTAAACAGGTCATTTTCTCAGACCTAGAGGCTAATCGGTCGAATCACCGTATTCACCCGAAGCATTTGACATTGGGTCAAATAAATCAACAAAAAAAATTTGCGCGAGTATGACAGAACTCTTTCAGGCCTTCAACGGGGCAAGAAACTTCTATTTACTTCCTGAACGCTTTGATCGACCATTCCAGTCCGGTATGGAGGTAGAACCAAAAGATGGACTTGAAGAATGATTTATCCAAACTTTCCGTTCTTTTCGTGATGATATGTTTCGTGGTCAGTTCGAATGCATCTCCCCCCAACTTGATTGTAATCATGGCCGACGATCTCGGCGCCAAAGAGTTAGGTTGCTACGGTCATGTTGACCATCAGACCCCTCATCTCGACCGCCTCGCCGATTCGGGAGTGCTGTTCGAAACTGCTTATACCTGCCCGGTGTGCCACCCTACAAGGTTCCTCATCATGACTGGCCAATATGGCCATCGGACTGGAATCTATAATTTTGGAGGAAAGCGTGGGGGACCGCCTGACCGAGATCAGGGGATCGATACCATCACTAGGAACGTCACTTTTTCCGAGGTTCTGAAGGCGAGCGGATACAGTACGGGAATTGTCGGAAAGTGGCAGCTCTCGGGCGCATTGCCGAACCTTATCACCGAATGCGGGTTTGATGAGTATTGCATGTGGGGATATGAACAATACTACACAGATGAAGACCACGTGAAAGCGAAGAAAGCGGGGATCCGTTTTCGGTCTCGGTATTGGCATCCAAGCATTATTCAGAACGGGGTGTGGCGCCCCACTTCGGAAGTGGATTACGGGCCGGATATCTTTACCGACTACGCAATTGACTTTATCGAGCGCCATAAGGAGCAACCTTTCCTCCTCTATTTCCCGATGTGCCTGACTCACTCTCCTTGGAATCCGACCCCTGACTCGATAAAGGAGGGGATGGGCCCCAATGAAAATTCAAAGAAAAAGCATTTTAGGGCCAATGTGGAGTACATGGACAAGATAGTGGGGAGAATCGTCACAACATTAGAAAATCAGGGATTGCGGGACAACACAATCATATTGTTCACAGCGGATAATGGAACGGGCGGCGATGGAAAAGCGGAGCCAAATGAGTTGGGTGCTCGCGTCCCACTTATTGTGAATGGCCCGGGAATAGTCAAGAAAAGGAGTAGTACCGCTGAACTCAGCGACCTTTCCGATGTATTTCCTACGTTAGCCGATTTCGCGGGGACCGAAATCCCGAATGGCCACATAGTCGATGGGGTATCCTTGAAACCATTCCTGACTGGGGAGGCAGAAACCACTCGCGAGTGGATCTACGCCTACATCGCGGATCGTCGAATTCTCAGAACCAAACGCTGGCTCCTAGAGGACAATTCTCCCCTCCATTGGGGACATCTATTTGATTGCGGAGAGAATCGCGATGGAAGGAATTACATCGAAGTAACGGAGAACAACAACCCAGAGGTCCTTGAGGCCAAGGAGTTCATGAACAGCCTCATCGAGAAGCTTCCCGTTCCAGTCCTAGAAAAGGAAGGGGCTCCCAACGAGAAAAAGGAATCGTAGAGGGACCCACTGAAAAAGGGGATGCCGAAACATCCCCTTTTTGGGTTAATTCTCGAAATGTTGGAGAACTTCAGGTTTTGCGAACGTTGACAGCTTGCTGCCCCTTGCGGCCCTCTGCCGTGTCGAACTCAACCGCTTCCCCGTCGCGTAACGACCGGAAGCCTTCGCCTTGGATCTCGGAATGATGGACAAAGAGATCGTCACCACCGCCATCTGGGGTGATGAAACCGAACCCTTTTTCATCGTTGAACCACTTCACGGTTCCTGTACTCATAGAATGACACCTTCTTTCAGTGGTAAGTTTGGATGATTCAAGGACGACCCGGATGTAAAAAAGAATCCAGGTGCAAGGGGTAAAAAACTTTTCATGGGAGTTCTACGACTTGCGGTGGGAAACCTCTTTTTTTCGGTGTTCTCAACTTCGTACTGAATTGAATCTTCAACCACGAGTCCTAATGTAGCACCTAGGAGGTGCGTGTCAAGCAATTAATTTCGAAATCTTTCCCTTTTTTCCCTCCTATGAATGACCTGATTCGCCCAATAGATCCATCTGGATGAGTGAATTAACTATTTTAGGTTGTGTCAGCCGCCGCTTCTTTATGCCTTGCGCGGGATAATGGAAAGAACACAAACGGGTCTGGGTATCTCACTCGAGACCTCGAAACCCCCTCGCGAGGAAGGTCTTTATTTCTGTTTTTCACTAAATCGGGTGAGACATCTGGAGGAAAAAATTTCCCATAGACCACACCTAGCACTATGGTAGGATGATCAAAAGCTCACCTCTGGAGGATATCCGATGCATCTTCCGCTTCAAAACAAGAAGGGCCAAAGCCAAGGCTTTACACTGATTGAACTCCTCATAGTCATTGCCATCATCTTGATTCTGATTGCCATAGCACTCCCAAATTTTTTGGAGGCACAAATACGTGCAAAGGTAACGCGAGTCAGAGCAGACTTGCGGACCACAACCATTGCAATGGAAAGTTACCGAATCGATTTTGACGTTTACCCTACCGATTCTGAAGACGATTTCCGGGGGCTGAGAACGGGTTTGAGGCAATTGACCACTCCGTTAACTTATCTCCCGGAAATTCCATTCGATGTCTTCTCGGGAAATATCGCCGAATCGATCGACGGCAGCGCCCCTCATTTTGAAATGGGCTCAACCGGCCTTCACCCCACGTATTACGCCGCCGGTCAAACGGAACGGGGGAACATTCACGCATACGCACTTTACAGCCACGGCCCGGATACCTTCGATTGGTTCGAGCATGAAGAGAACTGGCCCTTCAACGGCCCTTCTCACCCATGTCCCACTCCAACGAGTCTGACGATGGGCACGACCTCGTACTCACCCACAAACGGCACCAAGTCACGTGGAAATATTCACGAGTTTGGAGGAGATTGGAGAGCTGGACATTGGTGCCTGGACGGTCTTCTCATCCGGGGTTCGGGTTGGGATCTCTTCGCGATATCGAGCTGACACGGATTTCATTGCAAGCACTTGGAGACGAGCTTTCTAGGGCTTCGGGTAAGCCCTGTTTTCTTTTGGTTGGTCGTTAGATCTACTGCAGGAGATTTGATTGGAAACGCTTCATCTACCTTCGAATATCCTTCCCCCATTGACCTCATCCTCGGTTCACTCCATCTTCAATCCGATAACCCAATCGAGGGAGGTATTACTGTGAACCAGTTCATCATTCTCATGCTCTTGACCGGAACCGGATTTTTAGCCCCGCTCTCGACCGCAATTGCAGAAGAAGCGCCGATCGAGATCTCAACCTTCTGGACCGACATTACCCCCCCGTTGGGGCATCCCCTATGTGGGGGATGGATTATGCCCGTCGTGGGTTTCGATGATCCGGAATATGCGAAGGGAGTGGTGATCAGGCAGGGAAACCTCGAAGTGGTTCTCTGCTCTCTCGACTGGTGCCAACTCAGAAACCGTGCGTACGATTATTTTCGGGAAACCATCGCCGAATCTCTCAAGATTCCCGTCTCCAATGTCGCGGTCCAGTGTGTTCACCAACACAACGCGCCAATCGTTGACCTCGGAGTCGAATCGATCATCCCTGAAGTGGGCGAAACGCTTGTCCACGCCGACTACGATTTTATCCGTGAGTGCGCCCATAAGGTGGCCGACGCTGCCAAAAAATCGCGATCACACTTCCAGATGGTTACCGACATCGGAACCTCAAAAGGGAAGGTGGAGAGAGTGGCTTCTTCTCGACGACTACTCCAACCTGATGGGTCCATCCGGGTTCGCTACAGTTCGGCTAAAGACCCTGTATTGCAGGCTGCTCCAGAAGGGTTAATCGACCCCTGGATCCGGACGGTATCGTTTTATCACGAAGACCACCCGTTGGCTCGCCTCCATTATTACGCGACTCACCCCCAATCGTATTATGGAGATGGACGCACTACTTATGAAGTTCCAGGGATCGCACGCGAGCGCTTGCAGGAACAAAGCGGAGTTTTCCAAATTTATTTCACAGGCTGCGGGGGCGATATCGCTGCAGGGAAGTATAACGACGGCACCCCCGAATCTCGCGTTCGCTTAACCGACGAACTCTTCAAAGGAATGGTGCGGTCGGTTTCGGCCACAGAAGTGGCGCCGGTTGGCAACCTCGATTGGGACACACAAGCCCTCCACCTCCCGGGGAGAAAAGGCGATGAGTATACCCGGGATCACCTCGAAGCAATCGTTGCCAATGAGGAGGCAAAGAAGGTGACACGCCTCAAATCGGCGCTTGGTTTGAACTGGTTCAGCCGGATCGAGAAGAACGAACCGATCGAAATTAATTGCCTCTCAATCGGTGATGTCCGAATCCTCCACCTACCCGGCGAACCGATGCTCGAATATCAGTTCGAAGCACAGAGACTGGGCGGTGACAATCTCTTTGTGGCGGTGGCCGGATATGGCGATTGTGGAATGGGATACATCTGCACCGAAAAATCCTACGAGGAAGGAGGTTATGAGCCATCCGCATCACTCTTGGATCCCTCCGCGGAGTGGATTGTGAAAGAGGGTATGGCAAAGCTTCTTGAGGAAGCAGCAAAGAACTAAGAGGTATTTCGTTATGATAGGAAGACTCCTCAACCCAAAGGGTCCAGCCTTGATCGCTGGTTCATGCGGGGTACGATGAAGGAGTGAGTCACTTATCAATCGGGTCATCGGGGTTGTTTGAATGAATTCGCGGCGTTATTGCCTCCTTCTGCTGGCACTTCTGCTCCCCCTGTTTCAAGGGTGTAATTCCTATTTCTATTGGCCCGAACCGCGCCCACCGATTCCGGGAAAAGGAATTGGGAGCGGTCTCCAGATCCATCATTTCCTTTCCAAGGATGACACCATTCTCCAGGGTTGGTTTGTTCCATCGAAAGCAATAGAGGCCAAGGGTCTGATTGTTTACTGCCATGGGACCGACACGAACATCGGGGAATACTATGATGCGGTGGAGTTTCTTCCCTACCAGGGATTCGATCTGTTCATGTTCGATTACCGCGGTTATGGCGCTTCGGAGGGGAAACCGTCCCGTGAAGGAACTCTATTGGATACCCAAGCAGCAATCGATTACGCGAAATCGCTCCCTCAGATTGGGAGCAACGAACCAGTAGCGCTATATGGATACTCCTTAGGGTCGGGTATCGCCATCGTAACCGCGGCCGAAAGACGGGATATTGCGGGGGTGGTTGCGGAATCTGGATTTACCACTTATCGAGCGATCGCGCGGAAAGTGACCGGGGACCGATGGCACACCTGGGCGCTTCAGATTTTCGCTCCGATCTTCGTACCGCGAGGAAAGGACCCCATCGATTATATCGACCAAATCTCTCCGAGACCCCTGTTCCTGGTTCATGGAGACAGTGATGAGTTAGTCCCCTGCTCAATGTGCGATCAATTGTATGCGAAAGCGAAAGAGCCCAAGAAACTCTGGCGGATGCGCGGCGCGGGGCACTACAGCCCTCCTGGCGAACGTCACTCCGCCTATGAGCGACGGATCGGAGGGTACTTCAATTACATCTTCCAAACCGCTAAAGGCCTCGAACCGGAAGTCGATTCCGATTGCCTCCCCGGCGGAAAGACCTACGATTGATCCTGACCCACTATCTCTGTCTCTGTCCAACGGAAAGGGAGGAACGATTCATTCCCCCTCTCCACAGGGATGAGAGGGGCTAGGGGGAGAGGTTATGGAGGATCCATGTCTGTCGAAATCAATGTCACTTACCAAGGCTCGCTTCGCTGCGAAGCCAAACACGGTCCCTCGGGAAATTCATTCCTGACCGATGCGCCGGTGGATAACCAGGGGAAGGGGGAATCCTTTTCCCCCACCGATCTTGTCGCCACCGGCCTGGCGACCTGTGTTCTAACAACCATCGGCATTGTGGCCGAAAGAAGAGGGGTCGACATAGGTCGGATGAGCGCCAGAGTCATCAAAGAGATGCACCCGGACCCTCCCCGCCGAATCGGCAAACTCCTCCTCGCCATCACCATGCCCTCAGGAATCCCAGAGGAAGACCGCAAAGTCTATAACCGGACTGCCCACACCTGCCCGGTCCATCGGAGTATCCACCCGGACATCGAAGCGCCGATTGAGTTTGTGTATCCGGATTGAGGAGATGGGTTGATCGATTTCGAGGTTATGGTGGGGGGAATTGGATTTGAACCAATGTAGGCTTGCGCCAACGGGTTTACAGCCCGTCCCCTTTAGCCACTCGGGCATCCCCCCACCGGGGTTGGCCGAAGGACTATACCCAAGTCACAATTAATTCTCAACACCTCCGTTTACCACATCCATTGATCCTCCAATGCCTTACGCTTTGACCGTCTTAAATAACCGTTCTATCAAGTGTTTGATTTGTGTTTGGAACTGTGTTAGCGTAATCGTGTAGATTCAACGTAACCGCCTTTGAATTATAAGCTTGGATCGATCCTTCAACATCGACTCTCAGAATAAAGGTGGAAAGACCTTAGGAATCAGGATGGAACGGCCGAATCTGGTCAAGAGGTTCCACCCAAGGATGTTGATATAATGGAAAAAACAGAAACTCTTCAGCTAGCCAGCGCCGTACCTTACCGCGTCTGCGAAAAAGGTTTGGAAGTCCTCCTGATCACCTCGCGTGGCAAGGGGGATTGGATTTTCCCCAAAGGAAGAGTTGAAGATGGAGACACTCTCCTGGAAACTGCAGAGCGAGAAACTTTCGAGGAAGCCGGAATACGAGGTCTCGTATTCCCAGAGCCTTTTACTTCGTACACCCATCCGCGGTCCTATGGTTCCGACAAGATCGAGGTTTATTTGATGTCTGTCCAACAGGTGATGGATGAGTGGCCGGAAAAAGGAGAGCGGAGGCGGAAATGGGTCTCTTCCGATCGACTTGGAAAAATCGTTAAAAAAGAGATCCTTTTACCCCTCATCCCTGAGATTCAATCCTTTTTGGAGAAACAGGCTGCGGCAGCTTAGTTCTTGGTCTCTCCGCTTTACCCATTCTAAAATCCCATTATCCTGAAACTGTGGACAAAGGCCCCCTAAACTCTGTCTAATAGGCTTCCAATGGCCCAGCCTTTCCTCTCTCGTTCTCTGATTACCAAGGTCCTGGCTTCCCCGGGGGAGGCCATGCGATTCCTCTTCCACCTTCCTAAACTCCTGCTCCTCATTCATCGCCTAATGCGGGACAGACGGGTTTCCTTCTTCACTAAATGCATTCCTTACCTTGCGATTGTCTACATCATTTCGCCAATCGACATCATTAAGGAGTTCATGTTTGGCCCTTTGGGTTACATTGATGACATTGTTGTGACCTATTACCTACTGAAGACCTTTGTCAAAATGTGCCCTCAGCCCGTAGTCGAAGAACACGTTCAACAACTCTCGCTAAAAAAACCAGCAAAGGCGAAGCCGAACGCCAAAGCGCAAACCCACCGTTCGAAGGGCTGAAACAAACCCCGATTTGCGTTATTCTCCTTCTCTTTGGTTGGCAGGCTGACTCGAAAACTCACATCGTCTCCCAACCAGATCCAATCGAAAGGATTTCAACGCACCATGGACAGCTATAAATCTCACGGAACCCTCTCCGTTAACGGGAAAGACTATCGAATTGCACGCTTAAAACCCCTTGAGGAACAAGGGTTTAACCTTTCACGACTCCCATTCTCTTTAAAGATTCTCCTTGAGAATCTCCTTCGTAATGAAGACGACGTCACAGTCAAGAAAGAAGACATCGATGGAATCCTGAATTGGGAGGCGAAGGCGAAACCCTCGAATGAGATTGCCTATAATCCCGCCCGAGTCATCCTCCAGGATTTCACTGGAGTCCCCGCTATCGTCGATCTCGCCGCGATGCGTGACGCGATGGTGGAACTCGGTGGAGATCCGAAGAAGATCAATCCGCTCCTCCCCGCTGAACTGGTGATCGACCACTCGGTTCAGGTCGACAGTTTCGGAACCCCGCAATCTTTTGACCTGAACGCCGCGATCGAATTCGACCGGAACCGTGAACGTTACGCTTTCCTCCGATGGGGCCAGACCGCGTTTGACAACTTCAAAGTCGTCCCGCCCGACACCGGCATCGTTCACCAGGTGAACCTTGAATACCTTGCCCGTGTGGTGATGGCGATGGAAAAAAATGGCGAGACCTGGGCTTACCCAGACACCCTCGTCGGCACCGATTCGCACACCACGATGA
>JAJDBZ010000509.1 GCA_029261095.1 Candidatus Omnitrophota bacterium
CCGGGAGGATCGTCCCCGGTGACCGCATCCCCAGTATCCGCGATCTCGCCATCGAGCTCCGAGTGAATCCCAACACAGTCGCCAAAGCCTACCAGGAACTCGAACGCTCCGGTCTCGTCTCGGTCAAACGCGGGATGGGGTACTTCGTCTCGGAAAGCGATAACGGCCAAATCTCCCGTCGCGAACGGCATGCTCTGTTCGCAAACCTCGTCGATGACCTGATCGCCTCGGGGGTCGAACTGGGGATGGATGCGGGGGAGTTGAGGAGATTGATTGAGAAGAGATTGGAACGGATTAAAAACCCCACCCCCTAGCCCCCTCCCCGCAGTGCGGGGAGGGGGGATCTTAAGTCCCCCCTCTCCACAATGTGGAGAGGGGGTTAGGGGGAGAGGTTAAAAAGGAATGGAACCCATGCCAAAAAACGCCATCGAAATTGAAAACCTCACCATCCGCTTCGGCCGTCTCACCGCGGTGGACCATCTCAACCTCGAGGTCGAAGAGGGGACCATCTTCGGATTCCTCGGCGAGAACGGGGCGGGGAAGACCACGACGATCCGGGTCCTGATGGGTCTCCTCCGTCCGACCGAGGGGAGCGTTCAAGTTCTTGGCGAGAACCCGCTGGGTGGAAATCCGAAACTGTTGCAGCGGGTCGGTTATGTCTCCGATGACCGCTCGATGTACCGTTGGATGAAGGTCAGCGAGGCGCTCCGTTTCAACGCGGGTCTATTCGAAAAGTGGGACAACGTCTACGCCCAACAGCTACTAAAGGATCTTGAACTTGATCCCAACCAGAGGGTCAAACAACTCTCGCGCGGGCAGGTCGCCAAACTCGCGCTCCTCTGTTCCCTCGCCCCGCGACCGGAACTCCTGGTCCTCGATGAAGCCTCCAGCGGCCTCGACCCCATGGTGCGCCGATCCATCCTCGAAAAACTGATCGATGTCTCCTCCAGCCAGGGGACCACCATTTTTCTTTCTTCGCACCTCCTCGAGGAGGTCGACCGAGTCGCGGAAAAGATCGCGATCCTCGCACGCGGAAAGCTGATCACCCAGGGCAACAAGGACACAGTCCGCTCCTCCCTGAAACGGATCGTCTTCAACATCGGACAAGAAATCTCCGAAAACGGCATCGCCAAAGACTGGATCCTCGCCAACCGAGAGGTCGGCCAGGAGAGACAAATCATTGTCCGCGACCTCGACGACGAACGGCTCGCTTTCCTCAAGGAGACGTTGGGTCATGCGCCGCAAGTGCATGAAATGACGCTGGAAGATGTGTTTGCCGAATACACCCTGTGGGGGAAGGCGCAATGACAACGACCACATTGACCGCGCCGCTGACCTTGCTGTGGACCCAGGCGAAGATTCTGAAATGGTTGGTCGTTCTCCTCATCCTGCTGTTCGCACTTTCCTATGGTCTTGGAACCGCGACCTCCGATTTGGGGATGGCCAGCTTCTTCTTCTCCCTCTTTTTCTTCACATTCCTCGCCATGATCTCCGGGCCGATCCTCTTCGGCGCCGAGTTTACCAAAGGCGCCTTCGACTACCTCGCGACTCGTCCCGTTTCGCACCGAATGGTTTTTGGAATCAAGATAGCGGTCATCACGATTTACTGCGCGGTGTGCGCCTACCTGACACGCATCGTCATGGGATCGGGTGCGCCCAATCTGGAGATCGTTCTCTTTCCGCTTTACCTCAACTTCGCATTCTGGTGTGGCGCCGCGACATTGGTGACCAAGGACACAGTCCGTGGATTGCTTTATGGAGTGGTCACCTTTGTCCCCTTGGGGTATCTCTTGCGGACCACCCAGATACTTCTTTTCGCCGATCCGATCACCGATGTCTCCCGAAGAAATATCACTTGGAGCGGATTGGATGGGCTTCTCCTCAACATGGGTGTCTTTACTCCAGTCTTTGTCCTTCTCTCTCCCCTTTTGTTTCTTGCCATTCTATCCATCGTGAACCGCTGCGCCTTTTCAAAACAGGTCCGCGTTTCGCTCGTTGGAAAGATATCGCTCGCAGTGTTTGTCGTATCGCTTCTTGTCGCGAAAGGCGTTCTGCACTGTACCGGAGCCGCATATGTCTCACCGTACGTCGGGGGTTATGGAATCACGGCGGCAAGGTTTGAGGGTGATTCGCTTTGGCTGTTGGAGGAAAAACTGGGACCCGCCATCCTCCTTTGGAGTGCCGTTCCATTGAACGGAGAAACCCGCGAGCCAACTATTCAATGCACCCTACCCTCCCCAGAAGACTCGCAAGTCAGCGCCGCTCTGTTGACTCACAATCGTGTCATGATCGTCTGGCGGAATAATCAGGCGGGCTTATCCACCATTCTCTACGACATTTCGGATCCGAAGGACCCCATCGAGATAGGACCCATTGATTTTCGAAACAAATTCCCTCGCGGCGAATACATGGGAAACAACATTTTCAAATCGGAAGTTCCAATCGGCCCCATCGAAAACTATTTGAAAGATCCGACCCGAGAATATTACCTGGACCTGTCCGATACTTCAGTCTGCAAACTCCCGGCGGATATTCAGGAAACGACCCGAGTCGTCTCGATTCCCACAACCTCACCCGATTGTTATGCGGACGAAAAGATGGCTTTTAGCCCGCCTGAATCCGGTTTCAACACGATTCACTTGATCCGAGAGATGTCGAAGGACGTTTCCGAAGTCACCCCAATCGCCATCCCGCTCAATCTGCGAATCCAATCGGAAATTTGGATGTTGGAGGAGTCGTGGTTGGGATTGCCCTCATTCGATTTTCCCAACTACTCGTTGAGCTTCGCCGGCGACTACTTGATCGCCTGGTTCGAATGGGGACGATGCGCGGTTTGGGATGTATCGGAAATGAAAAACCCCATCTATCTCGGAGACTGTCCCATCCCGATCTACTTCCTGCCCATGGAGAAGAAATATCCACAGGTTGAATACAACTCGGTTAAGGGAGAGTCCTTATTCGCGCGCTCGGAAGATGGCGCCCTAGTCTTCCCCTCCAACCACAATGGCATCCTCTGGCTCGAATTCCCCACCCTGATGAAGGAGGGTGAACAGTCATGAATGGCGGAACGTTAGCGCTTGCCCGAGTTCAAGCAAGGATTCTGGCGGTTCCTTTTTTTGTGGTTGGGATATCGTATGCTTTATTGCTAATTCCATCCGATATAATGGGGAATGTTGCGTGCGTTGCCCTCCTATCAACAGCATGTCTCTCCGGAGCCATTCTGTTCGGTGAAGAGTACCGCGATGGCGGAAAGGATTATTTGTCGACTCGACCCGTGGGAGCGGAAAAGGTTCTGGAAGTTAAAGGGACCGTGCTTCTGTTCATATCATTTCTC
This sequence comes from Candidatus Omnitrophota bacterium, assembly GCA_029261095.1. Lineage (GTDB taxonomy): Bacteria > Hinthialibacterota > Hinthialibacteria > OLB16 > OLB16 > JACKFH01. The sequence continues at coordinate 3,335 of JAJDBZ010000509.1, forward strand.
TGTGTTATTCCCGCTGGCCTTACTTTCAACTGGTATCGGGACCACTTGAGAGACACCCTGTTTGTCGGTTTCACTTGGATGGCGGCAATCGACGCGGCCTTCCTATTCGCCATTTCAACTATTCTGTTAAAGGACATAGTCCGTGGAATCCTATGGGGGATGTTGGTGGTACCTCCGGTTGTTTGGGGACTCATCATTGGTTGGAATAGCCTTGTCCTCGATAGAGCGAAGGTCTTATCCACAGACGAAACGATTGTCCTTCTCCCGTCTACGACTGCTTCGATCTTATCCATCGTTACTGGATTATTCGTTATTGTCCCAGTTTTGGGTTTGCTCTCCACCGTCTACTTGAGTCAAAGGTATGGCAGAATCCGGATTACCAAAACTCTGTTATTAGGTTCGGTGGGAATGATCTTATGGAGCGCGGGTGTTTATTCCCAACGAAAAACCGAGGGGATCACGACTGTAACACGAGATGCCTCAGGCAGCTATTCTGAAATCCTCGGAAGCAGAATCGTCGAGGATCGCCTTGTCTGGATTGGAAAGCATGGGCAGAAAGTTTTCCTTAATGTTGATAGCGTTGTGGATGAGAAAACCGAACGTGCTGGTCCTATCGAATTGAAACTACCTGGAGCCGAGTGCGAAGAAGTTTACTTAAACGACGATCGGCTCCTAATCACGGACTTTCGCGACAACAAAGGACGCCTCTACGATGTCTCCGATGTCGGAAATCCCAGAGTAATCAAAGATCTTTCTCTAACTTGGAGCCCTGCTGTTGCCTATCAGGTTCACGGCTCCGTTTACACCTACACTCCAGTGGAAGCGGCTTCACCCGAGATCCGGACCATTCGGTTGTCGGATGGGGTCATCAAAGACGAAACACAAACCCATCTGAGTAAGTTGGAATCTCTTCAATGGTGGAGGTGGACTTGGAAACTCTTTATGACGGAGGACGATTGGGAGGTATATGAAGCGAAGAATATCGAATACATGCTCTCTCCCTCATTCGATGGGGTCAAATTATTGATGGGAATACGCGCAAAAGACTCCCTCAATTTGGCAACAATCTCCGCGAGTGATGGCTTCAAATGCATTGACCTGTCACATTTCAATCCTGATTCCGATGTCATAAATGGGAAAGTTAGAGTACCGATTCGATTTAGGGTTCCTTGGATCATCCCACAGATCATTGCGAAGTGGATCCCGAGTTTTCAGATGGCGGTTCTCTACGATTTGTATTTAACTGTGGGTAATGGATTTCTAACATTGAGTCACGGGGATCGGTTAGCAGTTTGGGACATAAGGAATCCCTCTGAACCAACCTTGGTGGGCTTCGCCCCAATCCCTAAGTGGACGAATTTAGACACAACGTACACCATTGTTGGCCATAGCCCCCAACTTCCCACCCAACCCATCCTCCGACCCGATGGCGCCCTCGGATACCTCACGAAACAGGGACTGATCTGGCTCGAATTCCCCGCGCTGATGAAGGAGACCGACCCCTCATGACCGAATTCGAATGGACGCAAATTAGGACTCTCCTCTGGAAGGAATGGCGGCAGGTGCGCGGACTGTTCTTTATGGTGCTCGCGATTCTGGCAGGGGGGCCGCTTTATTTGGCGTGGGTGGAGGGGATCACTCCGGACACGGACTCGTTTCTGATTGGGTTGTTTCAGATCGCGGCGTTTCTGGGGGCGCTTGGGTTTGGAGTGCTCTCGTATGGCCTGGAGTTCAATGACCACACCGATCAGTACCTCGCCACTCGACCGCTCGCTCACCCGCGCACTTTTCTGGTCAAAGCTGGGCTGGGGCTGGCCCTCTCCGCTGCGGTCGGGGTGGTTGCTAGCGCCGCGACTCTGCTCGTGGCTCGGATGATGAACCAGGAGTGGACCTACACTGCGGGGGAGATCGCCCCCTACTGGTGGCTGCTCGGACCCTGCATCTACCTCGCCGTGATGACCGCCATCCTCGCCATCCCGCCCATCATCCCCTCCCTCATCGCCGCCTGCCTGATCGCGCTGGGGATGGTCGCCGCCGCGATGAAGGTTGGTATGTTTCCCATTCTGCTGGCGCCGGTCTTCCTCATTCTCTCCTATCGGTTGGCTTATCGGAGGGTTTACTTGGTTTCAGCGCGGTGAGATCGTTACGATTGAAATCGATCAATCCATCTTTTCCAATGCAGAAACTATCGTCCTTTTAAGACTACCAATGTCCTTCTCGATCACTCCCCAAACAATCTGTATGTCTATCCCAAAATAATCGTGAACAAGGATATTGCGCATACCTGAAATCTGTTTCCAGGGAATATCGGGATGGTCATTTTTGGTTTTGTGGGAAATCCGCGCGACCGCCTCACCGATGATTTGGAGATGGTGAATCATCCAAACCTGAACGAGTTCGTCTTCAAGAAATGATTTCTTCCCTTTGGAAGCCTGTTCTTCAATTCTCTCAACTGCTTGAAGAATGTCCTCCAATCGTTCTCGATCCGACCTCACAACGCTGTCGCCTCGTTCAAAACCGATTCACGGTGAGAGGGATTCAACCCCGAC
>JAJDBZ010000510.1 GCA_029261095.1 Candidatus Omnitrophota bacterium
GAAGAATCCATCGTAAACGGGCCATCATGAGTTTGGGTATGAGCCATTTGCCCGGCATCTTTCTGACCCAAGGATGGGTTGCGAAATCGAACCAACCCACAGGTGCGTCCTCTCGCCAGTGAGCATAGTGGGTCAACACTACGAACAATTCGTTTAGATATGTCGGTTCAAAATTGTGGTAATACTTCCGATAGACATCTTCGACGTCGTCATGGATAAGCCCCTCTTCCAATGCTTGATCGTAAACATCCGTCCCCGGATAAAATGTGAGTGAATAAAGGATGAGTTCATACGGCTTCGGCAGCCGCGCCATAAAACGGATCGACTCCACAGATGACTCTTCACTCTCCCATGGGTTATCGATGATCATGTCGTAATAAGGGATCAAGCGATCCGAAAACTCCGCCAAAAGTGTTGCAGAATTGATTACCTTGCGCTCAGTTTGAGGACGTTTGTATTCCATCCTCATCTCTTTGGCGCCGGTCTCGATTCCCATTCGGATTTCCATTAAGCCGGCATCGACTAGGGTTTCAATCTTGTCACGGCGAACAGTGCTCGGTGTGACTCCTGTGATCATGAGGGGAAGACCAATGCGGCGTTTGTACTCTTCAGCGAATATCTTCATTTCCTCGATCGACAAGAAAAAGAAAGCGTCATCATCGAATTTTACTTTATCGAAAATAGGCAACCGATTGATGATGGTTTCCACCTCGGTCACGAGGTTCGGCATCGTTTTTCTTCGTACGGAACGGTTTTCCGGGAATTCTTGATTGAGAAACACATTGCAACAGTAGGTGCAATCGAAGGGGCAACCCCGCGAGGGGATGGTCAGATAGATTCCATCGGTGCGATCGCGAAGAATCTCACGAGTCATCGGAACCATCTGGTTCCCGTCCAAGACAAAGTGATTCTCCAGATCAAAATCGGGCAGGGGAATCTGGTTTAGGTCCTCAGGGGGTGCGGCTCGTAAAGTTTCAGTAACACCTCGTTGCCGGATTCCGGGTAACGGGACCCCGGTCCCCAAGTTATCGAGAAGACCCAGGAAGCTCACTTCCGCTTCTCCCACCGAGGCGTAATCCGCATGTTCCAGGCACTCATCGGGCCGAATGGTCGGGTGAATTCCTCCCCATACAACTGGAATTCCGAGTTTATCTTTGACCGCTTTTGTGATGGCTACCGAGTTGTCCCAAAAGTTGGACATGAGGCTCACCCCCACCAAATCGGATCCTCGTGTGATTTCCACCATCTGGTCCAGGACTTCGGGAGAGTAGGGATCTGTAAACTGTTGAGTCATGAACAAGATCTGAGTTTCATGACCCGCATTCTTTGCAACTCCCGACAGGGATCGCAGGCCATAGGAGTACACATCCGGAAAGGGAGAAATGAATGTAATTTTCATATCAACGGGATGGACAATTTCCGCCAAAACTCAGGTCAGGCTGGAAAAACCGCACTTTGATGTCCGTCGAAACTTACTCTAGTTGGTACTATCGGTTGGTGTCAACATCGTGAGCCGAATTGCTGGAAACTTGGGGGGGAAAGTCCGGATTCTTTACTGGTGCGGCGAGTTTCAACTGGATCTCATGTAATTCGCCCGCGCGGTCGATTTCAAAATTAATGGGTTGGGAGGGCGGAGACTGATACAGGAGGGAGACAACTTCCATACGACAATTCACGTTTTTTCCATTGATTGCGTTAATCACATCGCCTTCATGAATACCCCCTTCTTCGGCTGCCGAATTGGGAAGAACCTTGAGCACCGAAACCCGGGTATGGTGGCCGATCTTACAATGGAAGTCATTGAGAAAGACGCCCAGTCTTCCTCTTTCCACATGTCCCTTATCCAGAATTTGATCAACGCAGGCGTTCAGGCTGTCGACAGGGAGAGTATAAGTGATTTCAGACATATTACCCTGGCCCATGTAGAGCGTGTTGATACCCACCAACCGACCTTCCAAATCCACAATCGGTCCGCCTAATGTTCCTGGGCTGGTTGGAAAGCTCGTACTATGAAAGGACGCGCAATTGAAGAAAGGTAAACGGTTATACAAACTGGTTATCTCTCCAGTCTGCATCGACAATCCCTGATTGAATGGGTGACAAAAGAAGAAAACAAAGTCTCCAACCTGGGGTTTGATCTCATCGTCGCCACTCCCGATAGGTTCTAATTCCGCCGCCGGACCGGACAGCCGGAAAACAGCCAAGTTGGTGTCCGGATCCCCTCCTACAAGTTCTCCTGTCGAGTAGGCGACCTGCTCATCCGACCAGACACGGATCCAATCCTGGTTGGTGATTCCTCTCGCAAGTGTATGCGTCGTGACAAGGACCCCTTTCCGAATCAAGACTCCTGTCCCTTGATCCCGAACCATCGGTTTAGGCGATATTGCCGATTTACGTTCGAGATCATCCGCCAGCACCGTGACATGTTCGTTGAGTCGCGCCGAAAATCGATCTAGGGTAGGACGGCTGGATTCATCTGCATTCAGCCGTGTCTTTACCAACCAATCGGCGAAGACATTACGGAGGGAATCATGCCATACCACCGTGTCGGTTTCCGACTGGAGAGTCGCACGAAACCGAGTGTCGCTGAAATCCATGAAAGACTGACACCAATTTTGCCACATGGATGCCTCTTCATCAGAGATCTCTCCCCGCTGCCATGGTTTGAATTCGCACTCGGAGGTGCAACGATTGAGATTGTTGAGGAGGTAAGCCGGCATACTTCGGTGGACGAGCTCGACCCGCAGAACTCCAGGCGCCGTCTTGGCGAAGATCTCTCTCCGGACTTCCTGGAGGTTTTTGAAGTATTCTAATCCTCCCTCTGCCCATGTACTGACTGTAAGGGCTGGAAGCAACGCAACTAGGCTGAACGAGAATTTAACCCACGTCTTCATGCAACATCGATCCTCTTGTCATTAATCTTTCTTTCGTCTGAAGCGAGTTCCTAGTAGGCATCCTCGGTCAAAGTGGAGAAGCCGGCAACCGGGTGGCTATTGATCTCGACCAAGTGTCTGCCCAGAGTCGCTTGGGCTCCTCTGGGCTGCGGCGGTCTGTAAGAGTTGTCGTAATTCACCAATTTCACTTTGCTGCCCAATGAGGAATTTGTTTCGGGCGGGGAGATCAAGTCGCTGCCATCATCATATTGAGAGTCTAGTCGCGCATCTTGGGCAGGTGAGGGATC
>JAJDBZ010000052.1 GCA_029261095.1 Candidatus Omnitrophota bacterium
ACATGTTCCACTACCTCCTGAGCTTCACCAAAAGATTTCATGGAAAGCCCTTCCGCGAAGAGGCAACCGAACCCGAGGAGGGTAACCGGAAAGATCTGGAAAAACCAAGCCAGCCAGGCGATGGCAAGCGCAATCTCGGAGGAGATTCCAAACAGCATCAATGAGATCTTGAACCCAATCTGAAAGGGTCCGATGTAACCCGGAGCCTGTGGGGCCGACACCGCGAAGCCGACAATGACCACCACCAGCCCGGCTTCGGCCCAAGAGAGCGGGACATCGTAGACCCAGGTCAGCACCTGGACATTGATGATGACCATCCACCAGACCATGACGGTCCAGAAACAGGCGAGCAGGAAATCGACCGGGCTTTTAAAGACCGCAACTCCCTGGTGGACATGATCGACAAAGGCGGTGAGTTTGCCGACGAGGGTTTCGCCGAAGGGTTTGAAGACGAAGCGAATAATGCTCTTGATCGGTTCCGGCAAGAACAAAACGAGGAAGACACCGGTCAGGCCGACTCCGAGCAGAATCAGCGAGGAGCGCTGGACGGAAGCAATGATTTGGTCGACCGTGTATTCCACTCCCAAGAATTGAACCGGTTGACTACGCGCCTCCGGGGCGATCCCCTCTCCGCCAAAAAGAAGTCCGAGTGCCATCATCACCAGGATGGCGATCATGTCGAAGATCCGGTCCGCTCCATGAAAGGCGATCGAGGTGGGGATGGGGATACGATAGAATTTGAAGGGGAGAAAGACCCGGATCGCCTCGCCCGCCCGGAAAGGGAGGATCGAGTTTCCGAGGAACATGATGGAGGTCATGGTGATCGACCGTTTGAGGCCGATCTCACGTCGCGAGGCCAAAATGCGGTGATATCGGAATCCACGGAAGACGATATTCAACATCATGACCGTCCCGGCAATGAGGAAATAGGGCCAAGCCGAGGCTTTGTCGCTGATCGTGGCCCAGAATGTGGAAAACTCCACATCCCGAAAGGTGAGCCAAAGGCAGGCCAAGCTGAAAAGAAGAACGAATATGAAGAGGAGGGTCCGTTTCATGATGAAATAAGGCGGAAACCTTATCTTTAGACCCGTATGGAAGCAACGGGAGTAAGCGAAACGCAAAAACAAGGCATGAAATGGAAGGGATGGCTGTGTTATGATTCGGCATCATGAGGATCAGAAGACCTAACAAATTGACTGACCCCAAGGATATTGAAGAGCATTGGAGCAAGGCCTATCCGGAACCGAAGAAACCGAGTTATTCCCCCAAGGCGGTTCAAAAAGGGATGGCCATCGGGGGTTTTATCCTTGGGGCGATCACCTTCTATTTCATGTACGAGTTTTTCCAGGATCGGTATGGCGGCATCTATTGGGGCTCCTCCGAAAACTACTATCGGCAGGATGATCAACTCATCCCGATCAGTTATGTGTTCATTGCCAGCCTCCCAGGAGCGTTACTCGGGATGATCATCGGTGCATTCCTTGGGGCGAAGCTGGGACCGAGGGGTTGAATCTACTAGCTCAATCAAAATTACTGCCTAAGATACGCAAACAGATCCCTCAACTCCTCATCGCTCAGATTCTGAATCAAACCTTCCGGCATCAGGGATAATTTTGAGGGAACGATTTCCTCGATCTCATCACGATCAATGGTCAATTCCTCTTCTTGTGTCTGAAGGTTTAAAAGTTTCTCTGTCTCTTCGAGAATGACTCCCGTCAGGACTCGCTCATCCCGCATGAACAGAGTCGACATCTGAAAACCTTCCGCCACCATCGCGCTCGGATCGAGAATGTTTTCCAGGAGATAATCCAGGTTATCCCGTTGACCCCCCGTGAGGTCCGGACCGATGGTTTTCCCCTCGCCGAAAAGAACATGACAAGAGGCGCAAACCTGATCGAAGACCTTTTTTCCGGAAACCAGATCGGAGTGGTCCGATTCGATCTCCCTCAAACGATTCTTGTACTCGTCGATCCGAGAGCGGGTCTCCGCCTGATCTTTGCCGACAGTCCCCCACACACCTTCGAACTCCCGTGTCAGGTCATTGTCTCCCAAGGCGACAATCTGACGCGCCACATATGCCGACACATCGCGGGCCGGGACCTCGCCCTCCTTCATCGCTTTCATGAGATGAGCGGCGTAGCTGGGCCGTGAGGCGAGAGTGCCGACCGCGGCTTTTCGGTATTCGGGTCCCAGCCCTTTGTATCGGCCCATCAATGTTCGTTCGACTTCGGGGAGGTCGTAATAGGCAAGCCCCTTCGCGGCTTCGACCGCCAGAGCGCGATCGTTGACCAACTCCAAAAGCAATTTGCCGACTTCCTCTTCCCCTGTTGGAGCGAGGAACCGGATCGCTTCCGCTCTCGATTTTGGATCGCGTTCGCCATCTTTCGCGATCTCCATCAGGTCTTCGAGAGCTCGTCCTTCTCCGAAAAGGATGGAGATTGAGCGTGTCAATTCAATGAGGGATTTGTCATCGGTTTTCTCGACTCTTTCGATCCAAGAGTCCCAGGCGGATGGCGCCTCGACTCGATTGAACCCGGCCAATCCGGATTGAAGACCGGATAGAATCTGTTCTCGAGATTCGGTCTCTTCTGTTTGATTGAGAAGTTGAACGATGTTTTCCAAGAGCTCTGGGTCTTCCGATTGTTCGGCCGCAAGTCTGCGGACAATGTTCTCGCGGACCATCGGAATGGCGGTGTCTGAGGCCAGAGCCAGGGCATGCCCCGGGTTTTCCGGGACTGCATCGACAATCCCATACCAGATCATAAAGGGAATGTTCTGGTCGGTCGCATCCTCGGCATGGGCACACAAGTTTTCCGCGAGAGGCCAGCGCTCTTCGAAAGGAAGTTTTTGCATTGAAGAGGCCAGAAAGAGGCGGACCAAGCTGGAGGGATCTTTTTCACCCAAGACCTGAAAGGCGGCCTTGATGTTGGAGGAGGGCTCGCCCTTGTCGGTCAACAGACGAATGGCCCACGCTCGGATGTGCTCGTTGGGGTCGGCCAGTTCGCCGATCAGCCATTCCTCGTTAACAGACTCCATCGAATAGAGGCACCACAAGGCCCGGAGTCTGCGGGTGACATCGGAGTTGGATTCATAGATCTCCAACAGTTCTTCGCGAGGCTGAGAGAGATCGTCGCCGCGCACCGCCCTTTCTTGCAAAATCTTCCGCGCCGTACGGCAGTACCAATCGTTTCGATCGAGTTGAAGTTGAACCAAATCGGAAGAGGTCAAAGAGGCGAGATCGAGGTCCGGTTTGGTGTCGGGGGCGCCATAGGTCAGCTTGAAGATTCGACCTGAGGAACGGTGCACGCCATCGGATTCGTGGCACTCGCCAATGTCGGTCCAGTCCGCCAAATACACTCCGCCATCGGGACCCCAGATCAACTCGATTCCACGGAACCAGGGATCGGAACAGAAGAAGAGATCCGGGTTGTGTTTGCCCACATACCCCGAACCGGATCGCTCCAAGCGATCATTGTTCAATCGAAGTCCATGGAGGTTGACCGTAAAGACTGTGTTCCGATATTTGTCCGGCCAATTGTTTCCTTGGTAGATCATCATCCCGCAGTGGGCGTGACCGCCGCCCGCATCGCTGGTGGCTTCGGTCAACCCGTCCCGAACCCAGGTCCATTTTTCGGTCCCATCCCAGTGGTAGTGGTCTGCGCATTGTTGGATGAGTTGGTAGAGGTAGGGGTTGAAGTGAGCCCCGTACATTCGTTTGTACTTGGCGCCGGGAACCACATGCCAGAGGTGGCCGATCACGGTGTTGATGAAAAACATCTGCCCGTGATCATCGTAATCGAACCCCCAGGAGTTGGTTCCTCCTTCGGCCACCACCTCGAATACATGCCGCGTCGGGTGGTACCGCCAGATGCAACAGTTGAGGGCGGTTCGCTGCGATTCGGAGGAACCAGGTTTCCCCACCACCGAAGTCGCCTGGATGCCATGGCGGCCATAAAGCCACCCATCGGGCCCCCACTTCAGCCCGTTGACAATGTTGTGCCCGACTGCGTCATCCTCCCAACCATCGAGGAGGACAACCGGTTCGCCATCGGGGACATCGTCCCCATCCTTATCGGGGATGAACAAGAAATTTGGCGCGCACAAGGCCCAGATTCCGCCGAACCCAACCTCCACGCTGGTCAGCTTTTCCGCTCCATCCCAAAAGACCGTGCGCTTGTCGGCGACCCCGTCTTGATCCGTGTCTTCCAAGATGAGGATACGGTCACGGAGGTCTTCGGCGAACCGGACCCCGCTTTCGGCGTAGGTGTAGTTTTCGCAGACCCAGAGACGGCCGCGTTCGTCGGTGGTGATGTGAATAGGTTGACGGACCCTGGGATCGGAGGCAAAGAGTTCGATTTGGAATCCATCGGGAAGGTCCCAACTCGCCAGAACTTCTCTTGAGGAAGGAAGAACGACCTCGGACTTTTCTGTGTCATAGACGGGAGGAAATTCGGCTCTTCCCGTCTGCGCCATTACAAAAAGAATGACCCCTCCAATCCACTTATTCGAGAACCGTGTCATCAATAGGCTCCTCTTCAGGTGGTTGCCATGGATCGATCATTCCGAAAGCTTTAACTTTGAAATCGTCTCCGAGGTTTTCTTGAAGCACCTGGCCAACATCATTCAATGTGGATAATGGAATGCCAATTTGTGAGGATAGGACCGCCACGATATCGAAACCCTCATGCGTGGCGATCGGCCTACCATACGCGATGACTTCGACCTTCAGAGATTCTCCGAAATACTCTTCCACAGTCTCTTTCGCAGTTTGGACACTAGCAAAGTCTAAGCCAGACGGGTCAAGCGTCAGAAAGTTCACCGAGACACGTTTATCGGCGACTCCTTCTGCCACAACACTCGCGATGTTGTCACGCAACTCTTCAGGAAGTGGGTCCGGATTATTAAAGATAAGCGTTAGCTCAGAGTCGATCGAGGCTGTGGAGGAGCGACCCGCAGCTGCGAGGGTGATTTTCGGATACTCCTCGAAAACCTCCTTTAGACTATCGGCTACATCGAACATATACGAATAGTCGAGCCATGCTTCCCGCAAACAGTGAACACTGACAACTGTTTCTTCATCCTGCAGAGAACTTCTAACGGCATCCGCTAAATCATTTGCGTAAGAGTAAGGAAGGAGATCTGTGGAGCTGATGACAACTCGGACCCTTTGAGTGTCCCGAATCGATCTACCTGCGGCAACCAGTTCCACGCGGGGCGATGCATCAATGAAGTTGGTTAAATCTTCCATGACCGCCACTGTCAATGGGTAGGTGTTCGGTTGAGGCTTGCCCCTCCGGATACTTTCTTCCAGCCTTCTTTCGAGGGGAATGGCGAGGACAAAAACAGTCAAGATAAGAGACCCCACTGTTCGATAAACCCACCGTTGCTGGCCTTTAGCGGCCGCTTTGGCGGTGACCCCCATTAATCTGAACGTTATCGCGGCACCAAGAATGATGGCGACTACGTTGATGATGAACAAAATCGCCGCGCCGACGGCGACCTCATATTCCCCGTAGGCGAGCGAGATCCCTACCGAACAAAGAGGCGGCACAAGTGCGGTCGCGATCGCGACTCCCGCTACCGCGCCCACTATCGTCGGTCGAGCCAGCGCATAAGCTGCGGCGATTGCCGAAAAAACAGCAACCCCGAGATCGAGAATGTTGGGGTCTCCCCGAGCGATTACCTGTGAAGTCATCTCCGCGCCCGGGGTCAACATGGCAACCACAAAACTGATTGTCAGGGTCATCAAGAACCCGATAATAATCGCTTCCGCGGAGGACTTCCCGAGCTTGGAGTTTGCTTGAGCAATGGCCAAACCGTTTCCGATCATCGGAGTCA
>JAJDBZ010000511.1 GCA_029261095.1 Candidatus Omnitrophota bacterium
AAAAAGGGTATGGGCTCGGGACCTGGTGTCGGAATTCGGCATCGAGATTCCTCACTATGGGTTCGCTTGTTCTCCGCTTGCACTGGATGATCGACTCATTGTCGACGCTGGAAAGACCCTCTCGCTCGATTTACAAACAGGAGAAACCCTCTGGGAGACAGACACTGTCAAGAGTGGACTCTCTTCTCCGATGTCGTTCGAGGTTTCCGACCAATCCTATATCGCCAACTTCAACGCCAACCGGTTGAGAATATTTGAAACACAAAGCGGTCGAGAAATCTCCTCGGTCTCCTGGGAAACAAGCAGCGAAATCAATGTGGTGACTCCGATCGTTCAGGATTCGAAGATTTTTATTTCGTCGGGATTTGGAATGGGGTGCGCCTTATACGACGCCTCCGATCCGGAGAATCTTGTCCGCCTCTGGCGAAACCACAATATGCACAATCATTTCAGTAGCTGTGTTTACTGGGAGGGGCATCTTTATGGATTTGATGGTCATGTCACCCGTGACGAGGGCTTCCTAACCTGCCTAGATTTCGAAACCGGAGAGATGAAATGGAAGGACGATGAAGTACGCAAGGGATCTCTCATGATCGCGGATGGATGTATCCTGGGGCTCTTGGAAACCGGAGAATTGGTTCTCGCCGAAGCGACTCCCAGGGGTTACCATGAGAAATCCCGCGCCCACATCCTCGGCGGAAGATGCTGGACTCCGCCGGTTCTCAGCGATGGCAAGATCTATTGTCGCAATGTCAAAGGGGATTTGGTCTGTCTGGATGTGAGGGGGCACGAATAGCAACCCAGGGGCCCTGATGCTCCCCTTGCCGCCCCCAGTTGCAATTGACACTTCCATTCAACTCTACAAGAATGAAGGGGTGAGTTTGTGGAACCTTTCCGCCCTGTTGGGGATCGTGTGGTTTCCCACGGTAGCCGACAATCCGAAATATGATCTCCACCGCGATAATGAAATTGAAAGGAACAGTCCGATTGCATGAGTTCTTCTCAGCCGGTTGCGGCTAACCCGGGATCGAGGAACCTGGAAGCCACGGTTTCTGTTGGATCCTTCCATCGAGTCCGTTTCGGGAGGGACTATCTCTCCCCCTCAAACCCTGCGTTTCCCGAATTATTCGTTCCGGGTGTCGATGGACCGGTTAAGGCTCTGTTTGTTTTGGATGAGAGTCTGCGCAAAGCATGGCCTGCACTGGAGGAATCCATCCATGCGTGTTGTGACACTCATAAAGACCGATTTCGGGTTACAGATATTCTGACCATTCCCGGCGGGGAGAGGTGTAAGAATGATACAGGTTCATTGGACATCATCCTCGGCGCCATCGAAAAGAGAGGGATCTGCCGTCAGTCCTATGTGATTGCCATGGGGGGCGGCGCCTTGTTGGATGTTGCGGGATACGCGGCTTCCATCGCTCATCGCGGCGTGAGGTTGATACGATTTCCAACGACCACACTTTCTCAGGCGGATTCCGGAGTCGGGGTCAAGAATGGGATCAACCGGTTCGGAAAGAAAAACTTTCTTGGATCCTTCGATGTTCCAGCCGCGGTCCTAAATGATGAGACGTATCTAACCACATTGTCCGATCGAGACTGGCGAGCGGGATTCAGCGAAGCGGTCAAGGTCGCGCTGATCAAAGACCAAGCCTTCTTCGAGGAGATCGAGAACCTTTCGGAGGAGATCGAGGGGAGGAACCTCGAGACATTGAACCCGATTATCCAACGATCCGCCGAACTCCATTTCAAGCACATTGTCGAGGGCGGCGACCCCTATGAGTTGACTGTGGCTCGTCCCCTCGATTTCGGTCACTGGGCCGCACACAAGATCGAACAGATGAGCGACTTTTCAGTCCTTCATGGCGAAGCGGTCGCGATTGGAGTCGCCCTCGATACGATTTATTCGGCGGTCATGGGTCATCTCTCCTGGGAGGATGCCGATCGGGTCTGTCGCTGCCTTTCGAAGATGGGCTTCTCCCTCTCGCATGAAGTTCTGAAAGACCGTGAAACGCTCTTCGAAGGAATCGAAGAGTTCCGTCAGCATTTGGGCGGCGAACTCGCGGTGACCCTGCTCAAAGGAATCGGCGAGGGGTTCACCTGTCATGAGATCGAATTGGCGAAGATGGGTGAAGCGCTGGAGAGGCTGGAGGAGGTTTGAGGCGGGGTACCAGTGGTGGAACCCGGAGTGAGGGGTTTTGGGTAGACATCTCTCCTCGCCATATCTGGAATAGGATAGCCTGAATCCAAGAGGAAGAACCCATGCAAGCGATCACGCTTCAAGGCCATACCAACAGCGATCGAACGCTTCACCTCTCCCTGCCGGATGAAACCGTCGAGGGGTTGTTGCATTTACCGAATATGTCGCGGTTCTCCTCCTCGGAAAGATCGGGGTTGAGTCTAGGCAGTGAGAAGCGAATGTTATCGAACAACTAACCAATAATATTCTGAATGACATGCGGCTCTTCAACGCCGGTCAGTTTCATGTCCAATCCCTGATGCTTGACCACAAAGCGAGTGGCGTCGATTCCAAGCAAGTGAAGCATGGTCGCATGCAGGTCGCGGACATGAACGACATCCTTGACGGCGTTGTACCCAAGTTCGTCCGTCTCTCCATGAGTGACCCCCCCTTTGATACCGCCTCCGGCCATCCACATCGAAAAGCCTTTGATGTGATGATCGCGCCCAGCCCCACCCTTTTCCTGAATCATAGGAGTACGGCCGAATTCACCGCCCCAGATAACAAGGGTTTCATCAAGTAAACCACGTTGTTTGAGGTCCATCACTAATGCCGCCGATGCCATGTCGGTCAGTCCGCAACAAATCGGCATGTACTTCTCCAAACCGCCATGGTGGTCCCAACCCCGATGATAGAGGTGAACGAAGCGAACACCGCGTTCTACCATCCGACGCGCCAGCAGACAGTTAGAGGCAAACGATCCATCACCCGGCGCCGCCCCGTACATTTCCAGCGTTTTAAGCGGTTCGTCGGAAACATCCAACAATTCCGGCACCGATGTCTGCATCCGAAAAGCCAGTTCATACGCCGAAATGCGTGTGTCGATATCCGGATTCAGAACCTCTTCATTCCGAAGTTGATTCAATTGTTTGATCGTATCGATGGTTTCGCGTTGCTGCTCTTTGCTCATCCCATTCGGATTACTCAGGTAATTGACAGCGGATCCCGTTGCGCTGAACTCCACGCCGGAATATCGCCCAGGGAGAAATCCGCAGTCCCACTGACGCGAAGAGATGGGTTGAGGGTTGCGTCCACCCTCACTCGTCAATACCACGAATCCAGGCAGATTTTGATTTTCGCTACCGAGGCCGTAGTTGACCCACGCGCCCATCGACGGTCGACCGCTGATCGCGGTGCCGGTGTTCATGAAAGTATGCGCCGGGTCATGGTTGATTTGTTCGGTGACCATGGAACGTATGATTGCAATGTCATCCGCGATTTCCGCGGTATGGGGCAGGTAATCGGAAATCATCTGCCCCGACTTTCCATGACGTTGGAATGGAATGATGGGGCCCATGCACTTGAGTTCTTGACCCTGCAATTGAGCGATGGGTTGTCCTTTAGTAAAAGACTCCGGCATCGGTTCGCCCGTCAATCGGGTCAATTCAGGTTTATAATCGAAGGTTTCCAGATGTGATGGCCCCCCCGCCATACATAAGAAAATGACGGACTTTGCTTTGGGCGCGATCATTCTGAAGGATTCCGGGCTCACACCTGAACCTGTTTTCGAACGGCCGCGCTGTTCGTCGGCTTGCGCCAGGGAGGAGAACGCCGCCGCGCCCAAACCGAACCCCGCCGTTGAGATAAATTGCCTGCGGGACAATTTTGGAAATGGTGAATTCATTAGTTCCGACTCATGCTTTCATTGGTGTTGAACAAGGTTCTTGATACGGCTGTCCAGACAGCCAATTCGGGCGCGTCATATCTTTTGGGCAGGGCCCATTCTCCGATCCCGATCAAGGCCTCGGCGTCCTCAGGC
>JAJDBZ010000512.1 GCA_029261095.1 Candidatus Omnitrophota bacterium
TGACCGCCTTCAGGGTATTGTCGAGGATCAGGATTTATCGAAATACATCCTTTGATCGGCCCACTGATTTGAGTAACGGGAACCGATCCTATGTGAACGGATGGAGGACAACGATGCGTCGATTCATTTGTGGACTCACACTTGCTCTAGTACTCTGCCTGGGTTGTTCCAAAGATGAGGGAGATTCTGGCAAGGTCGAAGACTCAACTCCCGCGAAGATCCGAATCGCAGTCATTCCCAAAGGAACTACACACGAGTTTTGGAAATCCATCCACGCGGGAGCTGTGAAAGCCGCGCGTGAACTCGATGTCGAGATCATTTGGAAGGGACCTCTCAAAGAGGATGACCGCGAACAACAGATCAATGTTGTTCAAGGATTCATCGCCACCGGAGTCGATGGTATCGTCCTCGCCCCACTCGATGCCGCCGCTCTGGTCCGACCTGTCCTCGATTCCACCAAAGGAGGGATTCCGGTAGTGCTTATCGACTCTGGGTTGGAAGCCGAGGCCGGGACCGATTACGTAAGCTTTGTCGCGACGGACAACTATCAAGGCGGCGTTCTGGGAGCGCGACGCTTGGGCGAATTAATGGAAGGGAAGGGCAATGCCATCCTCCTACGTTACCAAGAGGGTTCGGCTTCGACAGATAAGCGGGAGTCCGGATTCCTCGAGACTCTAAAATTAGAGTTTCCTGACATCCATATCCTCTCCGATAACCAATACGCAGGAGCCACGACGGAGACAGGAATGCAAGCCGCCCAGCGTCTTCTTGGACAATTTCCCGATATCCAAGGTTTCTATGCTCCCAATGAATCGAGCACCTTCGGCGCATTGAGAGCGCTGGAAGAGGATGGACGCGCCGGGCAGGTGAAATTTGTCGGTTTCGACAGTAGTGAAAAACTGGTGGAGGCGATGCGTGCGAGTTACATTCATGGTTTAACACTCCAGAATCCTTTCAACATGGGTTACCTCGGGGTAAAAACCATGGTCGCGCACCTCAAGGGGGAAGCGGTCGAAGAGAGAATCGATACAGGTGTAGTGATGGTGACCCCCGATAATATGGAGGAACCTGGAATCCAAGAAGTTCTTCTCCCCGATCTGTCCGTCTACCTGGATGGGGAGTGAATCATTCCCCGAGGCGTCATGTCCGATACCCGCCCACCCTGTCTCTCCATGAGGAACATCCATAAAACCTTCGGGTCGACTCGTGCCTTGGGAGGTGTTGATCTGGAGGTGTATCCTGGCGAAGTTCTCGCATTAGTCGGCGAAAACGGAGCCGGAAAAAGCACTCTGATGAAGATCCTTTCCGGAGCCCTCCGCCCCGATCGAGGCGAAATGACTCTAGAGGCTTCCGATCATCGACCCCGCAGTCCCCACGATTCACGCCAGAAGGGGGTCGCGATGATATACCAAGAACTCTCCTTAGCTCCCCATCTCTCCGTTGTCGAAAACATATTCCTTGGCCGCGACCGAACTCATTGGGGATGGATTCGGAAGGAAGAGGAGAACCGAATTGCTTTAAAGGCCCTTACCAGAGTGGGTGCGCAGGACATTCCTCTTCACGAAAAGGTCCACTCCCTCAACCCAGCCCAACGGCAACTTGTGGAGATTGCTCGCGCGCTCGCGGAGGAAGCAAAAGTGATTGTCATGGACGAGCCGACCAGTTCGCTGACTCAGATCGATACCGAAAACTTGTTTCGCGTAATTGCTGGCCTGAAATCTGAAGGCGCATCTGTCATTTATATCAGTCATTTCCTCGAAGAGGTGCAAGAAGTAGCCGACCGAGTCATCGTCCTCCGAGATGGAGAGACTGTGGGTGGTGCGAAAGTCGAAGACCTCACCATTCCACAGATCATCCGGATGATGGTGGGTCGCGATGTGGAAGAACTTTACCCCAAGGTCCCTCACCAACCCGGAGATGCATTGATAGAGATCAATAGTCTTTCAGGCCTCCGGAAACCGGAGGATGTCAATCTGACTATACATCGAGGGGAGATCGTGGGGATCGCGGGGTTGTTGGGGGCCGGACGCACAGAGTTCCTGAGAGCTCTCTTTGGCCTCGACCCGATTCGCCATGGAGAGATACGTGTGACCTCCCTGGATCGTCGGCTTGAAAAAAAACAGAGACCTCGATCGCGATGGAAATCCGGAATCGGAATGCTTTCGGAGGATCGCAAAGAAGAGGGACTCGCGGTTGAACTTTCCATCTCAGAGAACATGACTCTTCCTCGGCTCTCTCCCTATACTCGATTCGGTCTCTTCCTTCCTTGGTTAAGACGAGAAAAAAGCAGGGCAGTCGCGGATTCGATGAATATCATCTGTCGTACCGTCGATGCCCCTGTCGAGTCGCTTTCTGGAGGCAACCAGCAGAAGGTGGCTTTCGCACGTCTCGTACATCATGAAGCGGACTTGCTTCTTCTCGATGAACCGACTCGTGGAATTGATGTCGGATCAAAATCGCAGATTTACCAACTCATCGGCGAATCCGCCGCTGAGGGTAAAGCCGTGCTCATCGTCAGTTCCTACCTTCCCGAGCTCTTCGGCGTGTGCGACCGTATCGCGGTCATGCGCAAAGGAAAACTCTCAGAAGCGCGAAACACTCACGATTGGACAGAGGATGAGGTCCTCCACTTTGCGGTGGCGGAGGAGAATTGATCGGATATGAAATTCATCGGCAAAAGTCCGACTCTCCTTCTCGGTCAGTTCGCCGGGGTGGCACTGATCTACCTCATTTTCTTTGCGTTAAGAGTCGACGGAGCATTCTTTACTGTTTACACCACAAAACTCATGCTAGCCCAAACGGTGATCGTGGGCGTGGGGGCGCTCGGGATGACTCTGGTCATCATTAGTGGTGGGATCGATCTCTCAGTGGGTTCTGTGATCGCATTGTCTTGCGTGACAACTGCCTTAATGTTGGAGAATGGGAGTTCCATATACTCTGCAATCGGTGTTGGGATCCTCACAGGTGCGGGAGTGGGACTCCTAAACGGTCTCTTGATTGTATCCCTTAGGATCGTCCCTTTTATCGCAACACTGGGAACACTGGGAATCGCGCGGGGAATCGCCAAGATCTGGGCGGATGAATCCACTGTGAACCCTTCCAGGGAGAGTATGGCTGCCCTGTCCGAGGTGATGGCGTTCGAAAGGAATACCCCCCTTTGGGATCTTCCATCCGGAGTCTGGATCATGTTTGCCCTGGGTGTGTTTGTCGCTTTGGTTCTCCACGTTACTGTTTTTGGTCGATTCACTTTTGCTATCGGTTCGAACGAGGCGACAGCGAGATTGTGTGGGGTTCCAGTCTCTTTGTGCAAAGTGGGGTTCTACACCTTGAGCGGTCTACTGACTGGGGTGTCGGGGGTTCTGCTCTTTGGCCAGCTGACAGTCGGCGATCCCACTGCGGCGGTGGGGAAAGAACTCGATATCATCGCCGCAACAGTAATTGGGGGGGGCAGCCTTTCCGGAGGCCAAGGATCGGTCCTCGGATCTCTCATAGGGGCGTTCATCATGTCCCTCCTCCGTAATGGATGTTTGATGATGGGCTGGCCAAACCCGATCCAGGAGATCGTCATTGGGGCCATTATCATATTCGCAGTCGCTCTCGATCAGTTTCGCCACCGTCGAGGGGTTGATTAATTCGATGTCACCCAACAACAATGCTCACGACCTCGTAGAGAGGGTGATGTCCATTCCGATTGAACGAGTCATCCGAGAATATCCCGAGGCTCTTCCAGTCCTCTACAACCACTTTGGAGCATCCTGCTTTGATTGTCCCGGTAGACATGAAGAGTGTTTGGAGAGAGGAATTCTTCTCCATGAAGCCGACAGAGAAATTGTTTTCGAAGATCTCGAACGAGTTCTGAATCAAAAGATAGGGAAGGGTGAAATGCCTGGCAACGCACAATCAGGCAAGATCGCAAAGCAGTGAACTCAGAATCCAAACCGTGGGATACGTTGCTCCAGGACACGTCATGCGCGATCGGTCTCGGTCTCTTCGATGGTGTTCATGTGGGTCATCAGGAAATCCTCAAAAAAGTGATTGACGCTTCTTCGAAATTGAAGGTGGCCTCGCGCATTTTCTCATTCCAAAATCACCCTCTCTCGGTTTTGGGTAATGCGGACACCCACCCACCTCGATTTCTAGTCTCCCCCTATCGCCGCCGAGGTCTCATTGAAGAGTATGGAATCGAGGAAGTCTTACTCCCTGAATTCACCCTCGAATGGTCTCAAACACCTGCAGAAGTCTTTGCCAAAGAAGTCATCGCGGAAACGCTTAAAGCGAAACATGTCGTCATCGGGTTCAACTACTGCTTTGGCCGTAAGGCCGAAGGAAGGGCAACCGATATGCGCCGCTTTGGAGAAGAATACGGGTTTACGGTGGAAGTCGTTCCAGCCTTCCAGGTAGACGGTCTCGATGTGAGTAGCACTCGAATCCGAAAAGCGGTGAAAGACGCAAACATCGAAGCCGCCTTTCACCTACTCGGAAGACCGCACGAGTTGACCGGATTGGTCATCCAAGGCGAAGGACGCGGAACTATACTGGGGTACCCGACCGCCAACCTCTCTCCCGAGTTGGAACCTCTCGTGCCTAACGGTGTGTACGCGGTGCAGGTTCACATCCCCGGTAGTCCGGAGATACACCGTGGAATGTTCTTTGTTGGACCGCGAAAAACCTTTGGAGAGTCGGATATTCACCGCAGCGTCGAAGTCCATGTGATCGATTTTCATGGCGACCTATATGGAAAGAAAATCCGGATCGGATTTCTAGGACGTATCCGTAAAGCGATCAAGTTCAGGGACGCCGATGAGTTGGTGGAACAGCTGGGGCGTGACCGTGAGAATTGTGAACCGTTTTTTATAAAGTATTCCCACCTTCGAAAGGGTGAACGATGAAGAAACTACGGTCGGATGACGATGCACCTCTGCCGTTGCAGAATGCGAATCTCTCCCACTCCATTCAAGCGAATGTCATCAACAGGCTGATCGTCATCCATCAGCTCAGCCTCACTCTGCAGACCGAATTGGACGAAGAACGACTCCTTCACATCATGTTGTCGGGTATTACCGCCGGTGAAGCCCTCGGGTTTAACCGATCGCTCGTGTTCTTGCTTGATGAAAACGGAAAAAACCTTGTCGGAACCATGGCGGTCGGTCCCATTAACGAAGAGGAGTGTCGGCACGTTTGGCAAAGCCTGGCACAAAAGGATCTCCACCTGGAGGATTTTGTAAACGAGTTCGATCAACTTAAGAAATATCAGACTGCCCCGATTAATATTCAGACCAAAGAAATCACGTGGCCCCTTGAGAAAGGAGGGCGAGACATCTTCGCCCGGACGATTGAGGAGAAAACCTGCTTCCATATCACACGAGAACACTATCTCGATGTGTTGCCCGATCCCGTTCTTCACCTCCTGGATGCCGAGGAGATGATCACTGCACCTCTCGTGGTCACCGGAAAAGCGCTTGGATTGGTGATTGCTGATAACAAATTCTCGGGAAGGCCTATACCGGAAGAGGATATCCAGCTCCTGTCGATCGTCGCAAACCAGACTGCCGCCGCTCTCTCACATATTCATTTGATCCATGAATTGGAAAAGTTTTACAGTGTCCTAGAGGAGAAGGTTCGCGAAGCGGTGGCCGAAAAAGAGAAGGCTCAGGGGGAGATGATCCGTCACGCAAAATTCGCCACAGTGGGGGAAATGGCGGTGACCATCGCCCATGAAATTCGCAATCCACTAACAGCGGTTCGAGGTTTCGCCCAAAGGCTCTTGCGCAAAAGCGATGACGCCGAAACTGTGAAAAACTACTCCGAGATCATGATTCAGGAAGTCGACCGGTTGAATCATGTCCTTGGAGACGTCCTGGATTTCGCCAAGAACGTGGATACCCATCTAAGTCCTGTCAATCTAAATGAGATTGTGGAAAATTCAGTCACCCTTCTCCAAGAAAAATTGGGTAAGTCGAACATACTTTGCGAGGCAGACCTCGATCCTGATATCCCGATCTGTCACTACGATGGCCCGCAGCTGACCCAAGTATTGATCAACCTGATGAAGAATGGAGCCGAAGCGATGAAAGAGGGGGGTGTCCTCCAGGTGAGGACACTGTTTGAAAATGGCTGTTGTTCCCTTCAAGTTACCGATACGGGCTGTGGAATTCCCAAAAAGGAGATTTCAAGAATCTTTGAGCCCTTCATCACCACGAAGAATCGAGGAACCGGGCTCGGCCTGGCCTTCGCGAAAAGAGTGGTTGAGGAGCATGGAGGGCGGATATCCGTCGAAAGCGAATGCGGCCACGGGACAACCTTCCATATATGTCTTCCCGTCCAAACCAAAAGGCCCGGTACCGAAGAAGTCATTGAGACGATCGGGCATGCACATCCCCTGGTCAATCGCGACGACCCCTTCGTTTCTCCCGATTCTCGGTCACGGTTCCTTCGGTAAAGTAAGGGCGATTGACCAATTTCCCCGCCTCTTGCAAGATTCTCACCGATACCAGTGGCCATTGTGCGGCCGGATCGATTTTTCCCGAGAGGAGTTCCAGTCATGGCCCGAATCCTGATCATTGATGATGAACCGAATATCCGTCGCCTTTTCCGAGATGAACTTGAAGAAGAAGGGCACACCATCGAACAAGCCGGAGATGGCGCGGAAGGACTCGCCGAACTCGAAAGAGCCAACAGCGATCTTGTCATCCTCGATCTGCGAATGCCTGAAATGAATGGAATTGAATTCCTGGA
The DNA here is from genome assembly GCA_029261095.1 of Candidatus Omnitrophota bacterium. Lineage (GTDB taxonomy): Bacteria > Hinthialibacterota > Hinthialibacteria > OLB16 > OLB16 > JACKFH01. The sequence continues at coordinate 6,736 of JAJDBZ010000512.1, forward strand.
GAGAGTCCGCGTGGGTCGGCCCGACCTGCCGGTTATTGTTTGCACCGCCGTCCGAGGTATCGAATCCGAATACGAACTCTGGGCTTCAAAAGTTTCCTCAATCCTCAACAAACCCGTCGACCTGGATCTCCTGAAGAAGGAAGTGAACAAAGCGCTGGGGGAAGGAACTTGAAATCTTTCGGCAGTCCACCACAAGCCATGGGTTGATGGGACTGAGACTGATAGTCCTCTCTTTGTTTCTGGTCTCTCTGGTTCCCTATGGGACTGTATTTGGCGAACCCTTCCCCCTGGGAAAAACCTTTTTTCAAACCAACTCAAGATTTGATCCGCGAATCGCTCTCCCCTCCGACTTCGTCGTTGTACATCGTCACGGCGCGCCAGACATTGGAGAGTCGCTGTCGAGCTGGAACCGAGAAGGATATCCTTCGGCAAGGATGTTCTTCATCGGGTCGGATGCGGGGAGAAAATACACTCTCGGTGGCGACGATGGACAGGATCGTTTAGGCGAGGCGGAAACCCGTAGAAACGGAACGGTTATCGAGTGTGCCGGAGTCCGACCCTATATGATTCCTACCACTGGCTGGACAGATTACATCCGCGAAATGACTTCCTTTTCGATTGAACAAGGAGCACAAGGAGTTTTTCCTGAAGAGCCCCTGGCTCACACACAATCTGGGTACAGTGAATCCTTCAAGGGAATCTGGAAAGAGCGTTACCACGAAGATTGGAAGCCACCCCATTCAAGCCCCGAACACTTTTGGAAAGCCTCGAAACTGAAAAGCGATCTCTATTATGAACTGGTTGAAGCGACGCTCGATGAAACTCTGCTGGCCGAAGCGCGGTTGGGGGAGGAAATCCCCTTCGTCCTTCCCATCCACAGCCTCTTATCACACGCCGCCGGAAACATGGTCTATCCATCAGGGAGATCACTCAATCTCATCGATAAAGGGCTCGATGGATTTGTGGGACAGGTTTGGACCGGTCCAATCGCATGGTCGATGTCGCGATCGGAAGGGAGAAGGATGACTCGTGACGAAGACTTTTTCGAGTCCGCGTACCTCCTCTATTCCTACTTTGCCAACCTGACCTACGGGACCGATGTTCCTTGTTTTATGTTGGCAGACCCGGTCGAGGACGATCCTCAATACACATGGGATGACTACAAGGATTGGTATGAAAAGAGTCTCGTCACGATGCTGCTCTTCCCCTGGGTCGATCATTTCGAGCTCATGCCATGGCCGGACCGTGTTTTTCTTCCGGGGCACACGATGGGTGGGGGGAGTCCTGGCCCGGAGGATTATCGAAGAACGCTTGTTTCTGTTTTCGAGGCGCTTCGCGAAATCTCCCACACTCCAGTTAACGATTTTTCGAAAACCTCCGGACCCATCATCGGGTGTTTAGTCAACGACACCCTGGGATGGCAGCGCGGCGGGCCTCACTCGTCCCGAATGGAATCGATCCATGGATTGACAGTACCGCTCCTAAAGAGAGGGATCCCCATCCAAGTTGTTCCGCTCGAAAGATCGGATGAGTCTCGATACCTGGACCGCTTCAATCTCCTCGTACTTTCTTATGATTCGATAAAACCGCTGACCCATTCCAGAAATAGACATTTGGTAGATTGGGTCAAGCGCGGCGGAATCCTTCTCTATGTCGGAGAGACCAATCCTTATGACGAAATACCCTCTTGGTGGAAGCAGGAGGGCTTCGAATCTCCCGCCGATCATCTTCGCTCATTGTTGGATGCGGCCGGAATCGCTTGGGTGTCCCCTTCAAACTCGGTTTTTCCTCTCGAGACTGGAAACCTCGGGAAGGGAAGGGTGGGGTGGATCGATTCACCCTCCACGCAATTTGCCGAGTCTCCAGAATGGGCGATGCACTATCTCGCATTGCTCACCCAGTTTTTTGCGGACCAAGGCATTGACCTCTATCAGGGCAAACCGATCGTGACGAGGCGCGGGCCGTATGTTGCGGCTCGAACGACTCAGGCTACGCTCTTGCTGACTGGGTGGTTTATCAACCTTCTGGATCCCGATCTTCGTGTTCTGAAGGATCCTGCTGTGGATCGAAACTCCTTCGCATTCTATAAGGAGGTGAAGGCGCCCGCCATGATAGAAAGTCCCGAACTCCTCTTCTCGGGCCCCGAGCCCCTTTCCTCCACTTCCACAAGGACGACCACCTCGTACCAGTATCGAGCCCCTGATTCCACCCCTCTCACGATCCGATTGGGTTCGGGGGGAAGGGAATTAAGATCGGTTTCACTTAAGAGAAATAGGGAGGTCAGCCCGCTGGAAAAACTCTATGACCCCGACAGTTTTTCATACCTCATCCGAGCTGAGGTGGGTTGGAAAAGCGGCCAAATCGAGTTCGAGTGGGCGCCTGAATAACCCCATTTTTCCCCCATAGGCGCATTTTACTCACCCTTTATGGGATATCTGCCGATCCTAAAGAGAAGATTTGAAGAATCTTGGAGACATAACCATGCCAGCCGATGTTGGAGCCATTCAGGTCAAAGACCTTAACACCACGCACTTTCAATTCCAGCAGGCCGCGGATCACCTCGGTCTTTCGGAAGAACTCAGAGCTCTTCTCTTAACCCCGTATCGGGAACTGACCGTTCAGATTCCTGTGAAACTCGATGATGGTCGCTTAGTGGTTTTTAACGGATATCGGATTCAACACAACGGTGCTCGAGGTCCATATAAGGGCGGGCTCCGGTACCATCCCGAAGTCGATCACGACGAAGTCTTATCTCTCGCCTCATTAATGACCTGGAAAACCGCCTTGGTGGGTATTCCGATGGGAGGAGCGAAGGGGGGAGTCTCCTGCAATCCTCGAAACATGTCTGTATCTGAGATCCAGCGATTGACCCGTGCCTTTGTTTCAAAGATTCATCTGGTCATCGGCCCTTACCGGGATATTCCCGCTCCCGATGTGAACACCAATCCGCAGATCATGGCCTGGATCATGGATGAATATGGGAAACTCCATGGTTTCAACCCCGGTGTAGTCACCGGCAAACCTGTCAGCCTGGGTGGGTCACTCGGGAGGAACGAGGCGACGGGACGTGGAGTCGCTCTCGTGACCGCGGCCTATGGCAAGCGAAAAGGACCCAAGGTTCAGGATGCCCGGGTGGTGATTCAGGGGTTTGGAAATGTGGGGTCACACGCTGCGGTCATCCTCGAAGAAATGGGCGCCAAGATCGTTGCTGTGGGCGATATCGAGGCAAATATTTTCAATCCGAACGGATTCGACGCCAAGAAACTGGCAGCCTATGCGCTCCAAAACCGTTCATTAAAAGGGTTTCCAGATGGCGAAGAGATCGACCCCGCGACACTCCTAGAACTCGAGTGCGAATACCTGATACCAGCGGCATTGGGCGGAGTTATTACCAAATTCAACGCCGATAAGATTCGCGCGAAAGTGATTGTGGAGGCCGCAAACAGCCCAACCACCACCAACGCGGACCTGGTTCTCGAGGATCGGGGTATCACAGTGATTCCCGATATTCTTGCCAATGCGGGAGGGGTGACCGTTTCTTACTTCGAGTGGGCACAGAATATCCAACAGTACAAATGGGATTTGAATCGTGTCAACACGGAACTAGAGAATATCTTAATTGCCGCCTTCGATAAGGTGCTGGATTGTGCGGAGAAAGAAAAATCAACTCTGCGAGTGGCCGCCTATCTTCTCGCCATCCAAGAGGTTTCTGAAGCGCTCACGCTTCGAGGGGTTCTCTAGAACGAACAGGATTGTCTCTTTCCCCTTCTCTAAGAAAGGGCAGGATCGCATAGAGGGAATAGGCGGTGATGCAGAGAACGATCATGAGGTAGAGGACCAGCGGGACAATCTGTCCATCGATAATCCATCGACCAACGAGAACATCATAAAATTCTTCTGCAGCATCCCAGGGGCGACTGCCTTCGTACTTCTCGATTCCCAGATACCGGGATACCTGGTCCCAAAAGGTCAGTGATAAGTGGTAGGGGGTGATCGAATTAAACCCGTTGGCGACAATCCCGATACCCGAAAAGAAATAGAACGCGTATCGGAATGTTCTCTGTTGCCATTCCGAGCCCGCCAAGACCCCCACGTACAGGTAGAGGACAGGGAGAATTGGTATGAGGTACCTCGGCCCCGGATTCATACCTCCCGTGTAATCGTAATAGGTGCCGAACAAGATCATCTTTGCTCCGAACATCATGGCGATCGCG
>JAJDBZ010000513.1 GCA_029261095.1 Candidatus Omnitrophota bacterium
GTGCATGATTCCTCCGGGGTTTTGCATCATGCGATCATAGCACGGAGGCTCACCCGATGGGATGTTGCGACAGTCCATCTCAATCGGACCTCACAGTTAGTAATACACAGAGCCGATATCCACCCATTTCCACCGATGGGGACGGTTGGTAAAATTCCCTTGACAGTCTGACTCATTTAGAGGACTTTTTACGGAGGGGGAGGGAATTTTCCGAAGGTCTCGCAATTCAGGACTGATCGGGAAACTTTCCGTTCCGATCCGATTCAAGGAGCTGACACCCAAGATGCCGTTCCTCAAGGATGATCCCGAGAATCAAGAAGAGACACCGGATCAATCACAGGAATTTCTTGTCCTGCCTTCCGGTGCCGAGGTGCTCCCCCTCGATGACATCCTGAAGACAGCCCTTTTCGAGAATGTTCCCGAGAAACCGGTACGCGCTGTTTTGCAAAGATTCAAGAAGAACTGGGACGAGTATCCCCCCATTTGGAGACGTACTTTCGAGGATGGCGAAATTATCTGCGAGGAAGGCGATTTCGATCAGACCGCTTTCTTTATTCTGGATGGCAAAGTTTCCATTTACATCGCAGCCCAACTGGGTCACATCGAGTCTCGAACTCGAAAACAGAAGGGGTTGTTTGGGTTTCTGAGGCGCCATACCACCGCTTTTTCGAAAACCCGTAAGGATGATAGCCTCTCCGAGGAAACCACTCGACTGACCATCCCCACCGACTCTCCCATCGACCTCGATGTCAACGATCCAGTCGGACATCTCCATACAGGAGACCTTTTCGGAGAGCAGACCTGCAGCAACTACCTCCCACGCTCCGCGACTGTCAAAGCGGTTGGGAAATGTGTCTGCCTTGAAATGATCGCACCCGTGCTTCGAGCAGTAAAAGAAAACTCACCCCGGTTCAATGAGGAATACAAAGACAGAGCACTCAAGAATCACTTGATGAATGTGCCCATGTTCGCCGGCCACCAGGATGAGGTCTATGACTTCCTCAGGGACAAGATCGAAATGATCACCAAATTCAAAGGCGAGGTCATCTTCCGCGAAGGCGAGCCCTCCGATTCGTTCTTTTTGATCCGTTCAGGGTTTGTAAAGGTCTCCCAGAAGAAACCGGGCGGCGAAACGGTTCTAAAATACATGGGCCGAGGCGAGCATATCGGCCACATTGGAATTATCCAGAAGAGTCCGCGAGAGGTGACTTGCACCGCGCTGAACACAGCCGAACTGGTAAAGGTTTCAGAAACCCATTTTCGTGGATTGATGAACCAGTTTCCCGAAGTCCACCGACAGTTCTATAGTTCCTCCAACAAGTTCCAAGCACTCAATGCGGCATTGGCACAAAGGACACAAACCTTCGCCATTCGAAATTTCCTCGACCAGGGATTGATGGAGGCGAATAATCTCCTACTTCTCGATCTCGAGAAATGCACTCGATGCGATGAGTGTGTTAAGGCCTGTGCGGATTCTCATGATGGAGTGACACGCCTCAATCGAGTTGGTCTGAGATTCGACAAATATCTCGTGGCGACTTCTTGCCGTTCCTGCTCCGATCCAGTCTGTATGCCCGTTTGTCCCGTGGGCTCAATCCGCCGGAGAGACAGTCTCGAGATCGTGATCGAAGACTGGTGTATCGGGTGCACCAAATGCGCCGATGCGTGCCCCTATGGGAACATCAACATGCACGAGATGGATCCGATTTCGCTCGGCGAGGGGTCCGCTGAGAACGAAGGACCCAAGAAGAAAGCCAAAGCGAAGATGAAAGCGATCACATGCGATCTATGCACGGATGCCGGAGGCGATCCAATGTGTGTGTATGCCTGTCCCCATGATGCCGCTCACCGTGTTCGACGCGAGGAGTTTGTCGAATACTTCCCGACGATTTTCGATCAGAGCGAGACATCAACAGTCCGAAGCACCAAATCCAAACAGAAAGTGAAGAGATGATTTACCTTTCATGCCCCTGATCGCGACCGCCCAACAAAAGAAGAACGCACTCCTTTCGGGACTGGCGCTTATCGTTTTCGCTCTCCTCTATGTCGGGTATGTTTGGAACGACCCGATTGGACCGCGTGGTGGAAGTTGGCCTGGAATATTCTTCGGTGTTTTGGCCTACGCAATGATGCTTTTCGCGGGATTCCTGGGGGTGCGTAAGAAGGTGCGGACATGGCCGCTCGGGAAAGCGACCTTCTGGATGAACGGTCATATATGGCTCGGTCTTCTCTCGGTGGCGATGGTTTTTTTTCACACCGGATTTCAGATGGGGTCGGGGCTTGCCCTTGTGGTGATGATTCTGTTCCTTATTTCGATTGTCACCGGGATCTACGGTCTCGCGGTCCAGCAGTTTCTTCCCAAGGTGATGCTGAAACAAGTTGGAAGCGAGACCATTTTCGAATTGATTCCTGACCAAGTGAGCAACTTGAAATTGGAAGCAGACAATTTGGTCCAATCTGTGTGCGGGAATGTCGATGCGAGTCTCGAGCCCCGGTCCTTTTTGGAGATTAAGAACGAGAACCTGGAGGGGGGCATCGCCATCTTCGAAGTCACACCCCGCCAGGGGTACCCGGTCGGACGAGAGACGGGGCTCCCTTTTCCGAATCTAAACAGCAGTTTGGCACCCTCGCACTTCCTCATCGAAAAGAAAGACGAAGGTTTTCAGGTTCGGACCCTCGTTCCCGAGGAAGAGCGAGACCGCTACCCACTAGAGATTGGGGGGGAGGTTGTGGAGGCCGCCGAATTACCCGATCGGACTCTGGTTCGCGCCGGAGATTATGAGTTCGAGTTCCAATACGCTCCCCCCATAGGCAGCGCCACATTGAAAGGATACTACCTGGAGAAGATTCGTCCCTTTCTCGAACTTCGCCCATCGAAAGAAGCACGAATACGATTCCGGACGATTGAGGACATTCAGAACTGTTTCGATCATTTCCGGAAGTTTCTCCCCGAGGGTTCGTTCCATGAGGTCTGCAATTACCTGAACGTACTTTGTGAGGAGCGGCGACAGTTAATTCTGCAAGACCGCCTCCATCGTTGGATGCACAGTTGGTTAGTTTTCCATGTTCCCCTATCGATCGTGCTGATCGTATTGACACTCTTCCATGCGGTTTTCGCATTCTGGTATTAATGATGAGATTCAATCGCAGCAGTAAACAGATTGCGAAGACTGTCGCCACCGACAAATACCAATCCCCAACCTATTTCAGAAAGAAACCGTATTGGTTCCGCAAAAGCCGTAGTCTTTGGATTCTACTGACCCTGGCCGGTCTATCATGGATCGGCATCTCCCTTTCGAGCGTCGGGGATATACTGCCCGGAACCGGGTGGATGGGAGAGCGAGTCTTCATGAACGGTCCCTTGGCGACCTATCACACCTCGCTCTCACATGATTGCCAAGCCTGTCACACCAACCGTTTCTCTCATGTCAGAGATTCCGATTGTATGAAATGTCATGTCGCTTCCATTCAGGTGGACTCGTCGAGTTCGGCTGTCCACCATTTCCACCCGGATAGACGAATGGCTCGATGCACTGAGTGCCATATTGAACATCAGGGCGATATCGAGTTTGCCGAAATGAATGATGCGTTTTGCACCGCGTGTCACCGGACGCTAAACCCTGACACTGGCGCCAGAGTCACCGCATTCACAGGGGACCCCCAAGCCCATCCTGAACTCCGGATGCGCCGTCTCGGTCTCCCCGATCCTGGAAAACTCAAATTCAACCACAAGATGCACATGGCCCCGGAGGGCGTTCTGACCGGCCAGGGGGATGATTCTAAGGTGCGGCAAGTCATGGCCTGCGCGGACTGCCACAGTCTGGACCCAAGAGGAGAATACATGGAGCCCGTGGTCTATGAGCAACATTGCGGTGTATGCCATGCCCACCGTATCCATCCCTTACCAGGTGGAGAGCAAGTCCCACACACAGGCCCGGAAGGGGTTCGGGAATTCCTCTTAAGATATTTTTACGCGAACCCGGAAGAGGCCGAACCCGAACAGAATCGACGACTACGGTATGTGGATAGGGATGAGGAATCATTCGAGAAATCGGTCCGAATGCGAGTCAACGAAATCGAACGAATTCTTTATCGCATCGGAAGCGAAGAACGGTGTGTCCAATGCCACTTTGTCACCACCGATGCAACCACGGAAATTGAGAACCTGGCTCCACTCCCGAGGGTGGAAAAACCTGATGTTCCAGACCGATGGCTGAATCACTCCCGATTCGATCATGAGGCTCACTCAACCGTAAGCTGCGAAGAGTGTCATCCCGGCGCTGGCGACAGTGAGAAGGCGGTCGATCTCCTCTTTTTCGAGTCGATGGAAACGTGCGCCTCCTGCCATGCTCCCGAGAAGGATCGAAACAACTGCACCCTCTGTCATGATTTCCATCCAGCACCGGAAACCTGGAAGAATCAGATGATTGGAGCCGGGCAGATCGTCCATGGGAAAGAATAATTAGTTGACACTTCAGAGAAACTGGTGAAAGATTAATCTGTGAAAGTGATGGTGTTTTGGCTTGTCATTTTTCCGTAACAAGGAAAAGATCGGCGAATGGATGATTGGGTTTGAGAGAGAAGTAAGAACAGTGGTTCTTTTGAACCCGGACTCGAGTGTTCGACTCTATTGCTTTATGGCTTGATCTGGAATTGTATATCCTCCCTGAAAAGAAATTTCTGGCCCCTCGCCGGGATCGCAACAGATCGAACACGGACAAGGATGACCCCAAATGACCAAGAAGTCTTTCATTTCAATTCGTAGGTTCCTGACTGTAATCGCTCTTGTGTCTGCCACATGTTCGAACTGTTACGCCCAATTCAATTTCTTCGAGGAAGGCTACCGGTTCAATCCTGTTAACAAGAATGCATATCGGCTCACTCCCCAACCCATGAATTGGACAGCAGCTCAGGCTTGGGCCCGGTCTCACTCCATTGGGAACATACCCGTTCCCGGAAATCTGGTGACCATCCGCGACAAGCGTGAGAATGATTGGCTAATCGGTCCCAACAACGAACTGACATCACTCTCTCCACTCAGCACTTTTTGGATTGGATTTACAGAGGCAAGTTTCTTTTCTCCCGAAGACGGTGTTTGGATGTGGGTTTCGGGAGAACCCGGCTCCTACAGATCCCAAGACATGACTTGCACTCGGTATTGCAACTTTCTTCCGGGTCTCGATCTCATGGAACCGGCTCCCGATGTCGCCATCATTCGTGATACGCGAGGGGAAAATCCTGGATTCTGGCTGGCGGATTCAAACGCCAGCGATTTTCCACAGGGCCCCTGGTATGGAATTGTCGAGTTCGTGGAGCCCTTCGTAGGCGCGCATGAGGATTCCGATGGAAATCGAGTTCCCGATACCTGGGAGGACAGGAACCAGGATGGAGTCCCCGACGGTTTTGAAAATGGGGGTTTGATTCCGTTTCCCAGAAATCTACAAGCGGGGGGTGGAGTCGATACGGTCCGACTCATCTGGGAGCCGGCGGATTCGACAGACCTCCTTGGTTACAACATTTATCGGTCCCAAGATCCCGATTTTGGCCAACCCCGAATGATTAACGAAAAGGGTCTTGTCCTCGACACCGTTTTCGTCGAAGGATTGGATACCTCAGAACCTGTCCCCGGAAGCAGTCCTTATTACTACCAGATAGAATCAGTTCTCAATGTAGGCGGCACGATTCAGAAGGGCTACAGCAACATTGCGGTTGCCCAAGAGGAACATTTCGTGGCGTCGCTACCGGACATTCGAATCGATCCTACCGATGGCAATGAACACCGATATCCCATTTCTCTCATCAATGCACGTGGAGTGGATGATACTGGTTTTGCGCTACTCATTAAGTATCCATCGTTCCTTCTAAATGTCACCGCGGAGAGTACACCCCTCACTCGCGAATTCCCCGACCTCGATATCCAGAATAATCCTTCTCAAAATACGATTCTGTGCCGATGGTCGACTACCACACAGGTTATTCCACCGCTCAACGGGGAAGGCGCCCTCCTTAATCTTGTATTCGATGTTACCGACACGATTCCAATAAGCACTCAGGGGACTGTGAGCATCTCGGAAGGGTCGATCAGTGTAGGACCCGGAATTTCCAGCCAAGTCGATCTATCCGATACAGGGACAATTACAATCAGACCGAACTTCAAAGCGGGGGATGTCGATGGTTCCGGAGCGATCACGAATGACGATGCGATTGCATGTGCCTCGTTAGCGTTTGGCGTGGTTCCACAGAACCCATTGGCTGTCGCCGCCGGTGATATAAACGGGGATGGGATTCCCGACATCTCCGATGTGAATCAGATCATTGCCATCTTGATCGCGAAGGAGGGCAAAGAGAACTCGTCGGGTAACAAATCTCTTGTTTCCAAAGGTCCCGGAAACTTCGAAATCAAGATGAAGGATACAACCTTCCCAACACTTCCAGGATCGGTCGATATGGAGGTCGAGATCAGTACCCCTCCCGCTGAAGGTGATGGAATCGCGGGCGCCGCGTTCACAGTGTCCTATGCCACTGAACATGTCGAATTGGCAGGTGTCGAACTCGATGGCGCCGCGTTTAACGCTCTTTTCTACGACCAGCGCGACTATTCGAGAGGTTGGAAGGAGGGAAGGGTTAAAGTCATTGTTTCATCGGGAGAGAATAAAGTCATCAGCGGGAAGGTTGCCAAGGTCAAGTTTGACTCAAAGGGGACTCCCTCAGTTCCTAGCAGCGACGTCCCTTTCGTGACCGGGAAAATGGCGAAATCGTCAGGCGAGGATATAGCCTGGACCTCCTTGGTCGACCTGGAGAAAGGGACTCTCATCTTCCCGGATGCCCCCGGACTCGACATCAATGTGTTTGTGGACAATGTGATCAACGCGAAAGATTTGCTCATTTATCTGGATCGAATCAAGAATGGGACTGAATCGGGTGAAATCCTAAACGAGTTTTCCAAAGAATGGTTAACACCGCGATAATCTTTTCCCACTTTAAGATTCACACCATAGACTTTACAATAGGTTAGATAGCACCAGAATGATCGTGAAAGAGGCCCCGGATGAACCGTTCAAAGCTCACGGCCTATCTCATTCTTCTTTCTTGTTCCACCTGCAACGCCCAATTCCTCTTCCAGGAAGAGGGCTATCGATTCAATCCCGAAAACAAAAGTGTTTATCGCTTGACACCCAACCCGATGCCTTGGACCTCCGCTCAGGGATACGCGATTTCCCATTCGATCGGTGGCGTGCGAGTTCCCGGAGATCTGGTAACCATTCGCAACCAATCGGAGAACGATTGGCTGATCACTCCGAACACCGACCTTACCACTCATTCGCCTCGTAGCTCTTTTTGGATCGGTTTCACCGAAGCCAGCATCTATTCTCCGGAAACGGGCGTTTGGGTTTGGGTGTCCGAAGAGCCTGGCACTTACCGGGCACAGGATATGACATGCTCCCGGTTCTGCGGCTTCGCGCCTGGAGTCGACCTAACTCCGCCCGCGCCGGATGTCGCCATTATTCATGATTTCCGAGGCGACAGTCCGGGTTCCTGGGCTCCCGAAACCGGGAATGGCAGTGTCCCGGGAGGGTGGTATGGGATTGTCGAATTCGTGGAACCTTTCGCGGGGGCCCACGATGACTCGAATGAGAACGGTGTTCCAGATACCTGGGAGGACAACAATTTCGATGGAGTCCCGGATGGCTATGAAGACGGTGGACCCATCCCCGCCCCTCGAAACTTACGCGCCGGTTTTGGTTTAGCCGTAGACGACCCATTCTTCTTCGATTATACGGTACGTCTCGTGTGGGAACCCGCCGACTCTCCCGATCTTCTGGGATACAATATCTATCACTCCGAGGATCCCAGTTTCGCACAATCGAATCGGCTGAACGGAAACACCTTAGAGTTCAGCTCGAACCATACGGCGGGTGTGAATTTCGGTAAGGGACCTCCTCCCAACCTCTCTGCCCAATACTTCCGGGTCGAATCGGTCCTGGCTGTGGAAGGAGAGATCCAGCGAGGTTTCAGCAACATCGCGGCGGCGACTCCCGGCGAGTACGTTCTCTCGCTTCCCGAAATCAGAGGATTGCCCGGCGCGGGGAACACTGTTCGTTATCCGGTCTCCCTGATCAATGCTCGTGGGATTACCGTGGACAACACCAAGCACAATCAAGAATCCAAAGGGTCCGGAGGTGGGATATTCAACCATGGCGATATCCTCCTTTTTAAGATCCCCCCCTTCCTCGAGAATGTCACCGCCGAAAAGACACCGCTCACCAAGAGCTTCCCCGATTTGATTGTCACAGAAGACCCCGCCATGAATCAAGTCAGTGTGAGTTTCGCTACACCAGCGGAAACGATTCCGCCGCTCAATGGCGAAGGAGCCCTCTTCAACCTCGTTTTCGATATCGCCGAAGGAACTCCTTTAGGAACGATGGGCGAGGTTCGAGTTCTCGATTTCGTCCCGATCGACCTCTCGAATTCCAATCGAATCAACTTCACGGACCGAGGCGCGATCACGGTGGATCCCAGGTTTCGTCCGGGCGATGTCGATGGTTCCGGAGTTGTCACCGAGGAGGATGCGTTTGCCTGTGCCCTACTTTCCTTCGGTGCGGTCCCTCACCTTGGCTATATCGAACAACAGCCCCTCTACGACGGACCTGGATCCAGCACAAATCGAGTTACAGTAGCCGCCGGGGATGTCAACGGCGACGGGTCTCCGGACATCCTGGATGTAAACCAGATCATTGCGATTCTCATCGCCAAAGGCGAGGGTCCCGATCGGCGGAAGAACGGCGAGCCTCTTGAGAAAGGTGTCGAAGATTTCCGGATCAAACTCAAGGACACACCCTTCTCAAATGTACCCGGTTCGGCCGAGATGGAGGTTGAGATCAACATGCCCCCTGCCGAAAGCGAGGGAATCGCCGGTGCCGCGTTCACTGTTTCTTACGCGACCGAACATGTGGAACTCATGGGTGTGGAACTCGATGGCGAAGATTTTAATGTTCTCTTTTTTGACCAACGGGACTACTCTCGCGGGTGGAAGGCGGGAAGAGTCAAAGTCATCGTTTCCTCCGGTGAGGAAAAGGTCATCAACGGCAAAGTCGCAAAAGTGAAATTCGATTCGGTGGGTTCCCCTCCGGTCCCCACAAGCCAGGTCCCCTTTGTAAGCGGCAAGATGGCAAAATCTTCAGGCGAAGATATCGCCTGGACCTCCTTGGTCGATCTGGAGGAGGGAACCTTGATTTTCAGCGCGACATCAGGAATTAACATCAATGTCTATGTGGACAATATCATCAACGCCAGTGACCTGCTGATTTATGTAAATCAAATTCGGAATGGAACCGAGTCGGGCGAAATCTTGAACGAATTCTCCAAAGAATGGTTGACTCCACGCCCCTGATGAACCGATTCATTCCTCTTGTTAGTCTATTCCTTCTTTTCCTGACACCCTCGCTCTCTGCTCAGGAGACCGACCGGAAGTATGTCGGTGTTCGCGAGTGCGATGGCTGCCATGGGGGCGGGGCGATTCAGTATCCCAACCTGGTCAACTCGTGGCAGATCTGGGCTCAGGACGATAAACACTCGCGCGCCTACTCCGACTTGGTTGAAAAACCTCTGAGCAAACACATCGCGGGTTGGATGGGACTGCCTCTCGACCAACCGGCATCCTGGAAGAAGTGCACCGTCTGCCACATGGCCGATGTCCCTCAGGAGAGATGGGGAGAAAAATTCGATCCGACCACCGAAGGGGTTGGGTGCGAGGCTTGTCATGGACCCGCCGAGGATTATCTCATTCCCCACAAATCGCAGACCTATGCTCAAAACCTGCAAGCCGGGATGTTCGATCTGAAGGACATCCGCGCTCGCGCCCGGCTCTGCCTCGATTGCCACGCCGGTCTCGATCATGAAATCGTCGCGGCCGGTCATCCCGATCTGAATTTCGAACTCTTTCATTTCAGTTTCTGGCAGCCCCCACATTGGAACTACGCTGAGGCGAGCCCCTTTAACTTCTGGGCGATTGGCCAGGCGGTGGCTCTGGAAAAAACGGTGAACGATCTGGTGGAGGACTCGAACCTTTATCAACCGATCCCGGTCTTTCAGGAGAAGAGTTGCTACAACTGCCACCACAAACTCGACCGAGACCGGTGGCGTCAGGTCGAGGCGCACCAGACAGTGGTTCGACCCCTGGTGAAGAACCTCCTTGGCGAGGATCGTGCTCAGAAGTTGGATGCGGACCTCGTACGAATTCGCCAATATGCCATCGACAGCCTTCCATCCGACGATCGAACGAGGAGTCTCAAGGACCTCGGCGATCAACTGACCGCGGGTTTGGTGGATGATGTTTCGAAGGCGCTCAGTACACAACCTCTCGACGCCGATTTTGTCCGGTCGTTGTTGGTCGACCTGACCGAGCCGATCCCCCAAGAATCGGAAGGGCTGAAACCTCATCTCCCTGTGGCGTGGATGGTCGAAAATTTCAACAACGCCGAGCAGGTGTATCTGGGAATCTATTCGATGATCTACGCGATCCGTTATTACGAGGCCCCGGAGAAATCGACCAAGAGCATGGCGAGTTGGGTGACCGAACAACCCTCGGAGGAGGGGCTTCTCGCCGCCGTCGATCAGCTTTTCGAGTTTGTTAAACACTCGAAGGTCGCGAACCGTCAGGTGAGCTACGATACCGAGGGTTTCAATCAAACATTGGAGAAGGTGAAGAATGAAGCTGACCGTTAATCGCGTCCTCCTTTTCCTTTGTTTAATCGGATCATTCTCCGTCGCTTCATTCGGACAAGGTGCGCCAAAACACCTCGGCGCAAAGACCTGCGCGCATTGTCATGGGACCGCCGACTGGACTCGGATGACTCATTACACCATTTGGTCGGCCACCGATCTCCACAGCCGAGCCTTCCGAGTTCTCTCCAACGACCTCTCCAAAGAAATTGCCGGATGGATGGCGCTACCCGAAGGACAACCGGAATCGTGGGAGAAATGCATTCGATGTCACACTCCCGGAGTCGCCGAAGAGAATCGCGGACCGCATTACGCTCTCGCTGATGGGGTCGATTGCGAAGCCTGTCATGGCGCGGCGGAGAACTGGTACCTGCCACATATCGAGTTTGACGCGACCCATGAACGGAATGTTCAAAACGGGATGACCGACCTGAAGAACCTGGAGACGCGAGTGGGCATGTGTTTGAAATGCCACTCCGGATTGGACCATGAGATCGTCGCGGCGGGACACCCCGACCTCAGTTTTGAACTCTTTCACTTTAGCTTTTGGCAACCGCCGCATTGGGATTATCAGGAGGCCTCGCCCGTGGTCTTCTGGGCAATGGGACAAACAATTGCATTGGAGGAGGCACTCGGAAATCTCAACCAAGCGCTCACCGACCCGACCACTGGGAAAAGCCTGCATGTGGAGGCCTTTGCTAACCAAAACTGTTATCAGTGCCACCACAAACTCTCCTATGATCGATGGCGGTATGTCGAGGCGCATTACTCCACCGTTCAACCCCTTCTGACGACGCTACTTGGGGGAGACTCGCTGGGGATCGCCACGAAGATGAAAGAGATGAACGCGTTGATCGACAGCCCCGACCCAGCGAGTCAATTCGCGTTGCTCAAGAAAGCCAATGAAACCAAAGAAGAGATCGCGTCGGTCGCACCCCGATTGAGGCGTGAGATCGAAACCCGCGCCTGGGATGAAGCGTTCATTCAATCACTGATGAACGAACTGACCACAGCCCTGCCGGAACTCGCCAACGAGATCGATTACCCTGAGATGGATATTCCTCACGCCTGGGCGGTGCGCGAGTACGAGAAGGCGGAGCAAAAGTATCTCGCATTGAAAACTCTCGGCATCGCGTTGGAATCCAAGGACCGTGAAATGACCACCGGCGAGCTCCTCAAAGCGATGGAAGGCGGCGAGTTGGGATCGGAGTCGCTGCAATCGATTGACCAGCTCTGGCAATTCGTGGATTCGATCTACCCGGCTGGGAGAAGGAAGTTCAAGCCGAGCGAGTTCAATGAGGTGCTGGGGAAGGTGCGGGAGGCGGTAAAGGATTGAATCACGGTAGAAGGGGCTGTAGGGCGGATTAGCGAATGCGTAATCCGCCACGATAGAACCACCATGCCCGAGTTTCGCAGGAACTACATCGAAGGTGGAACTTATTTCTTCACGCATGTGACCTACAACCGCGCTCCTATACTTTGTTTGCCCGAAATCCGACGATCTCTCCGGAACGCCTTCAAAAAGATCCGGAGGAACCTCCCATTTCGGATGGAGGCGATTGTCGTCCTGCCCGATCACCTCCATTGTCTCTGGACATTGCCAGCAAACGATTTCGACTATTCGGTCAGGTGGCGCCTTATCAAAACCGCCGTGACGAAAGAGTGCAAATCCGTTTTGGAATCCCGACTTCCTTCATCCGAGTGTTCATTTTGGCAATCTCGTTATTGGGAGCGCACAATCCGCAACGAAGAGGATTTCCGAATTCACTTCGATTACATCCACTACAACCCGGTTAAGCACGGTCTTGTAAATGCGCCGACCGATTGGAAATTCTCGACCTTTCGGAAACAAGTTGAGAGTGGATTCTACGATGACAGTTGGGGAAGCGGTGATGAGATGTTATTCCCCGGTGGAATTGGTGGAGAATGATGACGTTGCTTTCTCCGAGCGTGGCGGATTACGCATTCGCTAATCCGCCCTACGGGTTCCGTGATTCAAAAAGACCGCCTATTCCTTCAGCGCCTCCCACTCCTCCTTCGAAACCCCCGCGGTCTCCAGTGGCGCGCTCTCCGGCTCGTTCTTCACTTTATAAACCTGCCCCTCTTGGTTCAAATAGAGTTTGCGCATCTCTTCGAAATTGAGTGGACGGCCCCCGAGCCTTCCGAAGACGCTGACTTGGTTCCCGCTTTCGTCGACCGCGCGGTCACGTTCGAGTCCCTCGGCGACTGCCAGGGCGGGCTCATGGGTGTGGTGAGTGGCAATCAGTTCGGGGTTGGGGGTCGGGCTGAAACCGTAATTGCCGGGCACCGATTCGGGAGAGGTGAGTTGGACCACCTTGAACCCGTGCGCGCCATCGGCGACATAGGCGAAGAGACTGGCGTTGGTGCTGGCCACTTTGACATCGTGGGTGTCGTGGAGTTTTCCATCGGCGTCATACATCTGCTGGATGAATGGGGCTTCGGGTTTTTCCACATCGACAATGGCGATCCCCTGGTGACCCGCCGCGACATAAGCGTAGGTCCGTGAGACATACACATTTCGGGCGTCGTGAATCTCGATCGCCGATCGATAGACCGGGGCCTCGGGGTTCGTGATCTCGATCACCTTCAACCCTTGGGCATCGGTGACAAAGGCGTAGCGGAATTGGATACAAACCCCGGTCGGTTGGGTCAGGACATCGTTACCGACCACCGCCGCAACATACGGTTGGAGCGGGTTGTTGATGCCGACAATGACCAGACCGGCGTTGCAGGTGATGAAGGCATAATTGCCAGCGATCTCGATATGATTGGCCCCGCGTAGGATGCCATCGGGGTTGAAGGAGCGATTCTTCTTCAAGAAGTTGTTGAGCGGATCGCGGTCGGTCAGCGTTTCGATGTTCACCACCACCAGTCCCTCGACGGAATCGGAGACATAGGCATAACGATAGAGCGGGTGGATCGGCCACTGCTCCTGGTTCTCGGGATAGTTCTTCCGGTCGAAAGCGAGGGGCATGTTGGTGCCGAGGGCAATCCCGGTCGCGTTGGTGGTGTCTACCCGAATCTTATGCCCGAGCGGGGAGGCTGGATCGGTGACAAATCGTTCCGAGAACCCTTTGTTGTCGATGTTGGCGACATCGTACCCGCGCATTCCCTCATGACCGCTGGCAGTGAGGAGGTATTGGCCGTAAAGGACCAGCGAACGGGTGTCGTGCTTGATCCCCAGCGCGCCGCCGATTTCGCCGTGGTGTTCATGGGCGACCTGGAGTTCTTTCCCGTTCCTCTGGTGTTCGTTGTAACGATCCTTGAAGGCGAGTTTGTGGAGATAACTCCCATAGACCGCCTGCGGTTCGTCCCATTCGGTGACCGCGATGGCGACCGGCCCGCCCTCGCCGGAGCCGACCCAGGCAAAGCGCCCCATGAAATTCACGAAGTTGGTGCCGAGGGTGTAAGTCTGCGCCAGCCAGGCGTTGTTGTTGTTCTCGCTGGAGACATGGCAATCGTCGCATCTCATTGTCTCGGCGGTTCGGACCGCGTGCGCGAAGTGAGTGTTGAAAGCCTGACTGCTGTAACCCGGGGCGGAGATCGGGGGTTGTTGGATATACAGTTTCTCGCGGTTCTGGTTCTTGTTGCTCAACACGAGGGCGCTGGAGGAACGCACCGGGGCGACTTTGTTCCCTTTCACCGTGCCGCTGACACCGAGCATAAAGATATCGTCGCGCACAACCTGCGGATTGTAGGTCGTGTAATTCCGGCTCTTGCCCCCCTCGAAACGGTTGTTGGGCATCTGCCAGTTGGCCTCCGAGGGGAGGTGGCATCCGAAACAGCTGGTGACCCAAGAGGTGTGACAGGTGTAGCACTCCATCTTCTGATTCGAGTGCGCCAGGTTCTGGCATTTCTGTCCAGTTTGAATCCCCCAGGTCTTGTTATCCGTCTGGATCGTTTTCGCGTACGCCGCATTTTGGTTGTAGTGAGCCGAGGAGGGATCGATCATGTCCCGAACCTGAGTCACTTCCCAACTCAGGTCTTCATACATCATCGAATTCTGAACAAGGATGTTGTCGGCGCGAACTTGGAAGCGAGGTTTTCCGAAGGGGGTCGACCCCCCGCGAAGATCGTTACCGCCAGCGGGCGCGGCGGGGCCGGAGGTGCGAAGATCGGAGTAACCATCAACATCGCCATGACAGTCCTGGCAGGTGATCTCGATCGCGTTCTGGTATTCGCCATAGAGTTTGCCGTCACCATGAACATCCTGCTCGAAGTGGCAATCGACACAGTGCATCCCGTGCTCCAGGTGGATGTCTTTCAGATGAACCGCCTTGTGCGCCTCAAGTTTTTCGGGGACGGAATATTCCTGACCGTCGCCCGCGAGTTTGTAGACCCCCTCGAATTTCTTGGGATCGTCAAACGGGACGATGTTCCCATCCTTATCGAGAAGGTTCCCCTTGCGATCTTTTTTGAAAGCGCCTCGGTACATCCAACCATGACCGTGGTAGTCGGCCATTACAGTGTGATCCAGTTTCTCGTTCAGATCGGCGGACTTCTTCAAAAATTCCTTGTCTTTCCATTTGCCGCGAGCCGCCGCGCCTTCGGGATTGTGTTGCGCGACCAGCCATTTCTCCATCTCGGTGGGATCGCGCGTGTACTCGGGATAAAAATGTTCCCCATCGGTTTCGTAATCCCACATCTGGAACCCGAGATAGGTGTTCACAAAGGCGTTGGGCTGATGGTGGTGACACGTCAGGCACTGGCTGTTCGGGATCGAGTTGGTGAACTGGTGTTTGATGGGGTGACCCGATTCGCCTTTCGGGATGGTGGGGTCGCCGGTGTAGGAGTGACCCTCATTCCCAAATTCCGCGTAAGGTCCGGACCCAATGTAAGAGCGATCGTTGGCGTAGACCACGTGGCAAGAGGTGCATCCGCTGTGGCGGTAATCTCCGGGGTGATCGTTCGATCCCATGAAGTGCAGGAACGGATCGTTGAGCCGTGTCTTGTGGATGTTGAGGACCGGAACACTGATATTGAGTTGAGTCCCGAGCCCGCGATCGCCAAGGCGGTTATCCGGTTTGCCCGGTTCCTCAAAGGGATTCGGATTCCCGACCGGGTCGGTGACAAACAGCCGATTGATTTTTCCGCCGCGTTCGAAGGCTCGAAAGATATCTCCGGGTTGTGTGATCTCCCAGCGCGGAAGCGGGAGTAGGGAAGGGAGGACTCCGGCGAGGAGCTCTTCCGGTCCCGGCGCGGGAACAGTGTTCACCTGCCGCGGTTCGCCATCGGGCCCGTAGCTCTCGCCGAGGATATAGTTCTTGTTGCGGATGATGCCGTTGTTATAAGCCGCGCCCCCCCAGAGATGCGCTCCGGTGGTCATGATGCTCTTCTGAACGTTGTAAACATATTTGGGATGGCACTCGGCACAGCTCTGTTCGGCGACTCGCAGATCGCCCGGGTTGACGAAGCGAATAAACTCCGGGCTCTCATTCATGTACTCAGCATGAAGCCCCTCCGGATTCTTCGAGGAGCCTCTCCAAAGACCGGGAATACGGGGGTGAACATGGGACTGGTTCATCAGCCAGGTATAGTCGGCGGAACCCTCGGGTGGGGCCTGCAACAGGTCGGTCAAGGCATTCCCGCCATGGCAATCGACACACCCCAACACCACTGCCTCGCTCTTGTGCATCTTTTCCACACCGCTGTGACAGAGAAGACAGCTCTGGCTTTTCGCATGAGCCTGAGCGGGTGTCTGGGTGAGGAGAGACTCCTGGGCCTGCGCCCATACGGGCAGGCAGACCATAGATAATAGGAATGGCATCCATATGAATTGGTTGAGCGTTCTCACATTCATCTCTGAACTCCAAATTTCACGTGGGTGTATCACCCCACCCAGGGGCGCCCAGGGATGAATCCCTGGGCTAACCATACGAAGTCGTCTTCGACGACTGAGTAGGAACAGTCCCTTTAGTGGACTTCGTATGGTTAGCGCGGGGTTTTAACCCCGCGCGGGTTTGCCGGTGCGTCGATTCGACAATGCTTCGTTCCTCAAAACGTCAACACCACCTCGAGGAACGCCGAATACAAATCGTCGTCCTCCGAAAACTCCTCGAACCCGCTGCCGGGGAGGAGGGTGGCGACTCCGCCTTTCATGATCACATTGTTGGTGAAGTAGGGACGGTACTCCATTCCGAGCGAGAGGTCCCATCCGATCTCACGGCTGATGCCGGGTTGTTGCAGAACCAATTCAAGCGATTCGGTGTCATCGAAGAAGAGCCAACTGGCGTTGAACAGTGTCTTAAATCGCGGCGTCCATTCGAAATCGATGCCGGTGTTGAAAACCAGAAGCCCCGGATTCACAAAATTCGATTGGCCCTGAAATTTGCTGGTGGTGAGATCGGGATAGAGCGAATCCCGTTGCACCAAACCAACCGCAGTGCCGCTCCCGCGCAATGCCTGGCGGCCCCAATAACTGAATTGAGAGCCGGCGAAGTTGGTCTTCTCCAGGATGGCGTCGAAACCTTCGCCCTTGTCATCGCGTGGATTGTTGTCGCCAGAGGCCCAGAGGAAAGAGAGTTTTGGTCGAATCCAATCGCGGTCGATGGAGACCTCGAACGCGGCCATCTGCGCATCGATGTCGATATCGTCCCCAGCGATCGGATTGAAAGAATCGCGACCGTACACTTGGTAGAAAGCATGGTTCACATTGAACTCGCCCATGTGACCGTCGCCCGCCCAGCCGAAGTAATACGCGTTCACATCGTGGGGGGTGAAACTGCCGATCGGATCGGGGCGCGCGAGGAAACCGTTCTCGTCGAAACGCAGGTCGCCATCATCCCAGTTGGCGTGGAAACTGAGTTGCGCGGTGTAACCGAGCCAGATGAAATCCTGACGGTAGAGGTTGGCGATCAGGACTCGTTGGTCGCGAAGGGTGGTCGTGTTCAGTTCGCTGTTGATCTCTTTCTCGAGTTGGTCAAACAGTGCGATGTTCCACTGCGTCCGGTTGTTGTCCTTCGATCCGAACAAGCGATACCCCAAGTTGGTGTCGTTAAAAATAAAACCTCGGAAGTCCGAATTAAAGGGTTGGATACCGACACGCGCAGAAGTGAAATCGTAACTCGGGATGCAGTCCTCAAGGAGGAACTCGAGGTACAGTTCCTGGATCGCGAAATCGGAGCGGCTTCGGTTGCGCCCCTTTCTCGGGTCGGGGGCGACCACTTGGTTTTCACTCGCGGTGAGGCTGGTGTAGTCGAACGCGAAGGTGGAACGGAACCGCCAGTCCGGGGGACGGAACGAGGTCTGGCCCTTATAGACATCGAGGCTGATGAGCGCGGTGTTCTTGAAAAACTCCTGATCGTTGTCCCCGAAGAAATCGTAGGTGTTCGGATCGTTCGCGCTGGGGGGGCTGGGGACGGGGATTTCCCGAAACTCATAGAGCGATAGGTTATGGACCGTGAGGACCGTAAAAAGATCGTCCCCCCAGAAGGGGTAATCCCCCTTCAGTTTGCTCTGATGGTAGGGGTCCAGCGGCGAGAGCGGTTTATCGATAATTTCGTAATCGGGTGGCTCGATGTGCCAGCGATCCGACATCGCCACAAAATCGGGGGTGTTCGGATCGACCGGTTTTTGCCACCCTTCGGTTCGGTCGAGCGGAGGAAGTTCGAATCGTTTTCTCAGGAACTCGGTTCGCGCGGGACCCTCCTCCTGGAGCACATCCTCAGCGGGCGGAGTCGTCAGATCGATCCGCTCTTCGCTTTCGTCGGGTGCGCGGTCGCGTCGGGGCGTTGGAAGCAGGGAACGGCGGGAGCGATTGGGCGCTTCCGGCACTGGCTGAATTTCTTTTTCTTCGATGACGGGTTCTTCCGATTGTGGGGGTTTGGGTTCTTCTTCTCCCGGTCGCCCGAGCGGTTTCCTTCGAGAACCGGCCTGACTGAGGAGTGAGTTGGAATCTTGCAGCGCGAGGTCGGTGGGAACCGAGAGAACCAGCGTTTCTTCATCGGTCGGTCGTTCGGAACCCGCTACGCAATCATCCGTCATGAGGGCGAAAAGGAACAAAGAGAGAATTGCGACGAAGGATTTCATTCGTGCATCCACCCTTTGCCAAAATCAAAGACGTCCATCCCATCAAGGGAATCGCTGCCATCAAGATCGTAATCCGAGGCTTTGCCATCGCCGCGAAGACCGTTCTTCAACATCAGCAGGTCGATCGCGTTGACCGCCTTGTCCCGATTGAAATCGGGGGTGACTTCGATCTTCTCTCCCTTGCTGAAGGTGGTGATCGCGACACAGTCCGGCGGTGCGACCGGTGGTACCCCGAGGAAAAGGCAGGCATCCGTTGCCCGGCCCTGAACATCGGTGGGGTTCAAATTGACCTGAATGTTCGAAGCAGCGGTGACACCGGCGGGGAAACGCAGGGTGATGAAATTGAAGAAGGGGAGTTCGACACCGACCTCTCCGGCCGCCAAGGCTCCGGCGGGTTCGGGGATCAAGGTCTGCGCGACACCCTCAACCAGTACTTCCAAGGAATCGGCGGTAGCCTGTAAATCGACTTCTGGTCCAGCAACCAATTCGATATCGATGGTGGCCGGTGGTCCGGCATTAAAATTCGCGTAGAGGATTTTCGGAAGGGTCGTGTCGGGAAGAACCCCGTCCTCTGGGTTTCGGGGGAACTTGAAATAAGGGAGACGGACCCCATCGATGAAGATCCGATCGGCTCGGATCTCCTCCGGCGCTTCGAACCCTCGCCACCCGGCGTCGGTCACATAGTCGTCCTGCTCGACCCCATCGCCGGAGATGCCAAGCCCACCCACTAAACTTCCATCCTTATACAGCGGGGTGCTGCCAGGAAAAAATACAATCCCGCTCTGATTCGGATTGATGGGCTGCCTTCCCTGAGTGCAAGGGGCGAAGACATCCGGGATGTAGAGACTCCGGAAGAAAGGTCCCTCCCTCGAAACATCCTGGGCTGAAGGAGGAAATTGTGGTTGCGCGCCAATCCCCGCTGGGAAGAGAGGTTGCGACCCAAAGTTCAGAGTTCGCGCGGTGACTGCTGTGCCGGGGGGGACTCCCGGGAGGTCGGCTGGGTCCACCGCGGCGCTGGAGAAATAGACCGCGTTCCGAGATTTCGTGGCGGCCACATCGATGCTGAAAATGGTGGCGTCGGGCATCCGGTAGAGACCTAGGAGGGTGCCATCGAGATCCCCCACCGCGATCACCATTTTCGCGGGTTGCCCCGGCGAGAGTCGGATCGCCGCGCGGGTTTTGTTGGCTCTTATGATCGAGTTGAGAACGATTTCTTCGACTTCGGCGGCGGAGAGCATCGCTCCGGCTTGGGGGGTGACCAGCCAACCCTGGGGAGCGTCCGGAGTCGGGCTGCCGACAGCGGGGATCAGGAACGCGCCGGTCGCACCCGGATCGGGATCGGGGGCGCCAAAGGGTCGGACCCCAGTCAGGATATTGGATCGTTGTTCCAAGTTCTCCCCCACAAAGGGGAGACGGATCCCGTCGATAAAGACTTCGGTCGGGGGAGGGAGGGGGCTGGGGACAGGGAGGATCGCGCCGCCTGAGGATTGAATGATTCCTTGAACTCCAGCGAACTCGGCCACCTTCATGGTGAGCGTCT
>JAJDBZ010000514.1 GCA_029261095.1 Candidatus Omnitrophota bacterium
GATTGGCCGGGCAATGTCCGCGAACTCCGAAATTTGGTCGAGCGGGCGGTCGTCCTGGATTCTCCAGCCCTGCTGGGACAGGTGGGTTCCAAACTATCGCAGATGCCCGAAGAAACTCCGACATCGTTGCATGACGAGCCCTGGTTGCAGGATGATCAGATCACCTATAAAGAAGCGAAGCAGGCTCTCCTTGATTCGTTCGAAACCAAGTTTTTCGAAAAGAGACTTCAGCAGAACAGAGGAAATGTCAGCCGGACAGCCGAGACACTAGGAATGCACCGGAAGAATTTTCAAGAGAAACTGGACCGGCTGGGGATCAATCCGAAGGAGATCGATGAATCATTCTGAATACCAGGTTCGGTCGATTGGAAAGTTTATCGTGATATGAATTACCAATCCTTTCATGAGATTGTGAAGGCTCAAAACCTGGAGGTCCTACGAGCGCTACTAGAGCGTGAGCCCTCCTTGGCAAATCGTAAGGATGACTTCCAGGGCGCCCCGCTTCACATGGCGGCTTCTGTTGGGAATTCAGAGGTGATCGAACTATTATTCGAGTTTGGGGCGGATGCCGCGAGTCTCTCCAAGTATCGCAGGTCCCCTCTTCACATCGCGGCATTCGAGGGAAACGCCGATGTGATCGGAATTCTATTCGATCATTCGGCCGACCCAGACCTCCAAGACACTTTTGGGTTGACCGCCCTCCACCTCGCGGTCTCCGAAGGGCATCTTCCGGTGTGTCGAGCGATCCTCGAAAGGGGGGCTGATGTGAACATCAAAGACCTGAATGGAAGGACTCCCCTGTCGATTGCCCTCCATGATGGAAAGGATGAAATCGCGGACCTACTCCGCTCCCATCACGCCCTCTGACAACGCGCGCAGCAGAGTCAGTACTCGTAACTGCCCGCTCCCACATTGTCGGTAGAGGCCGCGCTCCCCCCCCCATTTCATCGCCTGAGTCAACCGATCCCTCGTTCGATTGTTGACGACATTAGATCAGGTGGTGCAGCTGAGGGTCGTTCAAGAAGACTATTGTTCATCCTAACCTTGGCGGAAATCAACACCTCATCCGAAAAATTAAAGACCACAGTTCAGTTCTTTTGGCCCAGTTTCCAAGAGGTCTTTATTCCTCCTCTCCCTAAATCCCTGTCGAACCAGTAATTGTCATCCGCGAAACCGCATGATTTGATCTTGGCTTCCAATTCTGCAAGAGTCATTCCGGGCTCGATCTCATCAAACAACTTCACAATCCTTCGCTCATCCTCCTCTACTTGCGACGAAATGCGGAGGTATGAAATGAGCATTATTGCCACAATCGCGGAGATAAACAAACAGATCACCAGCAGCCCCATGGGGGCTTTTCCAGACCTAAGATGTTTTATCCATCGACCCAAAATCAACCGCCTTCTCATTTCTGTTCGATAGCCTATTCACGGTCCACCGACCCGGCGTGGTCGCTCAAACCACCTCCCCCTTTCATTCCCCATCCCCCACCTCAACCGGGTTCTTATCATCGAGTGTCCACTCACTCATTGAGCCATCGTACATGCGGACATCGTAGCCAAGATGGCGAAGGGTGAAATAAAGATGAGAGGCGCTGCGCCCGGTGTTGCAGTAGGTGATAACCGGATCTTCCTTTTTGACTCCCTTTTCTTCGAGGAGGTGTGAAAGATCTCCCGAGGGTTTTAAGAGGGGAATGTCTCCCTCTTGGACCGCTTCCGACCAGTCGAATTGAATCGCTCCCGGGAGGTGCCCGCCGCGCATCGCGACACCAGACTTCTTTTCGCCGGTGAAATACTCATGAGAACGCGAGTCCAAAAACTTTGGTCCGGAACCCTCTTCGGCGGTCGCCAACAGGTCGGCCACCTCTTCCCGAGTGATGACCTTTCTGGGATCGCCCTGCTCAGGAATCCAATCGGAAGGCGTCGCCTCCGGCGTTTGAGAACTCAGTTCATTTCCCTCCGCCTTCCACGCCGCCAGTTGCCCATCCAGGACCGACACCCGATCGCCCAGCCCGAGGGAGTCGAGGGTGAAAAAGGCACGAGCCGCGCTCATCCCCGTCGATTCGTCGTAAAGCACGATTCGGGAATCCTCTGTGACCCCGAACGATTGGACCCATTCGATGAGCGTGTCGCGATCGGGCAACTCGTTGGGGACACCGTCGCGGGTCACCACAAAATCATCCCATCGAGCGAAGAGGGCTCCCGGAATGTGTCCCTCTTGATAGGTCTCCTCGCTCGAACCGACATGAAGGACCACCAATCCAGGGTCCCCGAGATGTTCGGAAAGCCAATCGACCGAGACCAACAGGCCTACAGGGGATGCGCAAGCGAAACTGACCCCCACCATGAGGGTGACCGCGACAGCGGGGATGCTTCTCACCGGGGTAATCTTGGATTGGCGGAACATGGATGTTTTCCTCCTCGGGATCTGTTTTGGATTCATGCCCGGAAGCATACCGAAAATGTCCAAAACCTTCAGCGGGTCGGACCCAACCGCCCCGGAACGCCCATTCCCCTCACCGATTGCGAAAATCACAATCTCGGTGAATAATACGGGGTCATGATTCGAAACTATCTGCTCTTACTCACAGGTTTTACCCTTTTTTTCACAGGCTGTTCCACAGTTCCCACTCAGGACAGCGATGGTTTGGTCTCTTACTCCGATGGAACCGAGACCCAGGAGGATTTACCGCTACTTCCTAGGACCACCGCCAAACGGGCTTGGGCCGAGAAGTCGAATCCCCTCCCACCTCCCCCAGGCGTAGTCGACCAAGTCGCACCCGTCGCCTTGGATGAAACCCACTCCGCCCAAAAAACGGTTGAACTGAAACAGGTGGCCCCCGATCAAATCGACGATCTGGTCCGGGCCAACAGAGGAAAGGTCCTGCTGGTGAATTGCTGGGGGATCGATTGCGGACCCTGTGTAGAGGAGCTTCCGCATTTGAACAAGATCCAGAATCAATACCAAAAAGAAGGGCTGAAGATTGTGGCCATCAACACCGATGTGGAGGGCCGTCACGCCGAAGTCAAGCAATTTGTTGAAAAAAATGGCTTTGATTTCGATGTCTACCTGCGGGCTCCGGGGTCGGATACCAAATTCAGGCAATCGATCGATTCAGAGTACGCAGCCGACCCCTATACCCTCATTTTCGACAAAGAAGGAAACCGCGTTGCGACTATCGCCGATGCTCTACCTGAGGAAGCTTGGAATGAAGTCGCTCAATCGGTTCTGACCAATAAACCCTTTCCGATAACCAATCCCGATATCGTTCGTTTGTACTAGATATGAAATCTGTCAGATATGAACGAAACAATGGCCCCAAAATAAAACTTCTCACCTCCCTCGGGTGGTTTGTCATACTTTTTGCTTTCTCTCCGGTCGCCGTCCAATCCGAAGTTCCGGCCTCTTTGGGTGATCCTGTTACCCCCTCCACTTGGGAAACGATAACCCAAGAGAACCTCGGAAAATTCACTCTCTTCACCTTTTGGGAGGTGACCTGCGAGCCCTGTATCGAAGAGATGCCGGGTCTGATCGAAGTCTACAAACGACTCAAACCGGAGGGTCTGGAGATCGTAGCGGTCAACACAGACCCCGAGGCTCGGTTCGAGGCCGCCGGAAAACTCGTCGACAAACTCGAACTCCCCTTCCGTCTCCTTTACAAAGCCCCCGGTTCGGATGTGAAGTTCCGACGCGCCATCGACCCGGAGTATGGCGCCAATCCTTTTGCCATGCTCTACGACGGGGAAGGGAACAAGATCAAAACCTTTCCGGAGGCTCACACCGAGGAAGAGTGGCTCTCCTCGCTCAGCCCATACTTTGATACTGCTAAAACCCATGAAGCTCTCCCCGCCGAATCTGTTGAACCGGGCTTTGATCCGACAGATCTCCAATCCCTCGGACAGAATCTCTTAACCGATCCGAGCATACCGGATCTGGGGGGTGGAAACCTTATCGATCTTTCCAACCTCTCCACCGACCAAAACCTTTCTTCAACACAACCAGTCGCTAAAAGAAATCCGTTCACCGCCAACCCACCTATCTGGGTTTCGGGGAAAGGTCCTCGAGGAACTCTCAAAATTCCTTTTACCAGCGAACGTCCCGGGCACCTTCTCATGTCGACCGTGGTTTATGAAAAACTGGATGGGAAGGGAATCTCATTGGGGGATTGGTCGGTCTCGAAACTCGATCATTATTACATGGAAGTCATCGACACAACCGAAGAGGTTTTGTATACGCCCGGCGATGTCTTGATTCCAGTGGAGTACCTGGGGGAAACCGACCGACTTCCCATCGAATTTCAACTCCGGTTCACCTTCCAAGGGTGCACCGATGGAGAAGGCGGACTCTGCTATCCCCCCGACACATATATACTCTCTGGAGATATCTCGACTAACTCTCAAGGCCAGATCGAAATCACCAACCTGGTAACCAACCACCACGATCCCTTCGCCCCCCTTCCGACACCCAACCCCGCTGTTGCCAAAGAGCAACCTGAAGATCGCGTGGAATCGACAGTCTCCTCCAGTGAAATCCAACCGGCCGGGTTAAGTGGGGATGAAGAGAATGTATCTGGAACACTTGACGGGACTCTGATCGAGCGGACTCTGAAGCGAAGCCTATTCCTTCTGTTTGCTCTCGCTTTTCTCGGCGGTATCCTGACCAGTCTGACCCCATGTGTTTATCCAATGATTCCCGCGACAGTTGCCATCTTTGGTGCGCGCGATGTCACATCGACTTTTCAATCCGTTTCTCTTGCCTGTACCTACATTTTGGGCGTCGCCCTTTCGTATGCAGGACTCGGGGTGTTGGCCGCCGCCATTGGAATGGTGTTTGGCGACTTCATGGAAAACCCTTGGGTCATCGGAACCGTCGCCCTATTCTATGTGGTCCTGGCCCTTTCCATGCTCGATGTTTTTACCTTCTATCTCCCCTCATCCTGGGTGACCTCCGCGACCAAGGTAAACGGCAAGGGATATATCCCCGCGTTTCTGATGGGTTTGGTCAGTAGCGTGGTCTTTGCTCCTTGCGGTGAACCGATCCTGCTGGGCCTGTTAACGTGGGTTGCGAAGACGCGGGACTTCTTCCTGGGATTCTGGTTGCTCTTTGTTTATGCCTGGGGAATCGGGGTGCTGTTCCTCATTATCGCCGTCTTCTCGAGTTCCCTGAGATACTTACCCAAGGCTGGCAATTGGATGGTGGCGGTCAAGGACTTTTTCGGATTACTCCTCCTTGGGTTGGCTATCTACTGGCTCCGATTCGTCCTCCCCGAGGTCTGGACTCTTGGGTTAGTGACTGTCTACCTTCTTGGTTGCGCAACCTTTATCCACACAAAGAATCATGAGACAAAGGGTTGGTCGAGGTCGATCCTCTCGTTTGCCACATTGGCTCTCATCTTGTTCGCCTCACTTCCACTGCAGCGATGGGCTGTTTTGGAGGGATGGGTTCCTGCGGGGTCATCGGTCCAACAGGTTTCAGTAGGTTCAAACCCGTCGGGTGTGCCTCAACATAAAGAGCGTTGGATCACCGAGACACCATTGACCGACCTCAAATCTGCCCATGCGACAGGCAAACCCGCAATCGTCGACTTTCGGACCAATGTCTGTCCCAAATGTGATCACATCGAGGAGAATGTGTTCGCTGATGGAGAGGTCCAAAAGGCTCTCGAAGGATTTGCCACCATCCAGGTGAACCTATCCGACATTGAAGACAACGAGGAAATTCGAGAACTGCGGAAAGAACATGATGTATTCGCGGTCCCGGTCATCGTGTTCTACAATTCGGAAGGTCAGTGGCTTCATGAGAAGACAGTCGCCGATGAGATCACGGCTGAGGAGTTCTTGCAACTGATCCGGGATATCGGTTGATGCAGAATTCTTAACTGGTCATGATGGAAACGATCCAACTGATTCCTGCAACAGCCAGGGCTCCAAAAACCCATGTCATATTCCCGCTCGATAGCCCAAACCCACAACCGACCACCGAGGCCGCGAATGCTCCCATGAGGGCC
This sequence comes from Candidatus Omnitrophota bacterium, assembly GCA_029261095.1. Taxonomy (GTDB): domain Bacteria; phylum Hinthialibacterota; class Hinthialibacteria; order OLB16; family OLB16; genus JACKFH01. The sequence goes on from JAJDBZ010000514.1 coordinate 6,008, forward strand.
CCGCCTAATCCTGTATTGTCCGAATAAAAATGCGGAAGGCCCGGGACAAGCAGCGTCCAACTTGAAACGCTCGGCTGCGAGATGGGCTTGGGTTTCAATTCAGAAGGTTTGGACACATCTCTATTGGGGGGTTGTTCGGCAGGCGCCGGCTGCCCAGTCCCTTTCATTCCAGAAAACACGAAATCATAGAGTTGCTTAACTTCGTCGATTTCCTTCTGTAGAGAGTGTGGGAACGACTCGTAGGTCTCGAGTTTTCTTTGGGAATCCAAGAACCTGAGAACACTCGGATCGGCATCACCCCAAAAACCCTCCGGGATATATCCCATCTCGTTTTCATTGCAGATTAGATTCGCTAGCTGGATGATTGTGGCGGACTCGCGATTCAGGCAATCGGAAATGTCGCCGTGATGAAACATCAAAGCTTCTTGGATCATCAGTGGAAGATTCCATTTCTGAGCCAACCATGCGCCTAACTCTGGGTGTGCAAAACCGAATTTCTCTTTCTCCAGGTCTAAGATCTGAACTCCATCTGGATGATCTTCTGAATCACCTTCTTTTCTTTCCCGGTAGGTCTTCACCAACTCCACGAATTCTTCACTCTTGGTCGCCGCCATCAAGAGAAATCCGATGTCATGAAGAAGCCCTGCGGTCTCTGCTTCCCCCTGACCAATCGTCGGGAATCCAAACTTCTTGGTCAGAAATCCCGCCATCTTCGAGACGGCCATCGAATGTGCGCTGAAGTCGGATCCCTTGGCATCGTCATTCAATCCAACATCCGGGTGGTTGAACTCGATCAAGCATAATCCCTGGACCAAATTGCGGACTGCGGTGAAACCAAGTAACGAGACAGCATGATTAACCGTTGAAACACGATTGGGGATACCGTAGAAGGCGGAGTTGGCTAACTTTAGAAGGCTTGCCGACAGCGTAGGATCTTGGGAAATTTTGATTCCCAACTGTTTGCTTGAAAGGTCTCCAGCAGAGAGTTCTCGAAGTAGAGACATGGCGGTTGTCGAAAGGATGTCGACTTGGCCGAGGCCATCGACGAATTCGATCAACTCTGGAGAGAAATCAATGCTCATTTATGTATACACCCGTCCCGCCTTCATAAAATCGACGACCTGAAAATAGAGTATTTCCTTGTCTTTATCGGATTTTGCCGAGTAATCTTAAGTCGGTTGGTGCCAGTATTTGCAATTTGATATGAGTTTTAGGTAAAGTCAGGGAATATTCGAAACTAGATTGACAAGGGGAACCTCTCTTTTTTGACTGACAAACCATCTGAACTCTCCGGGTTCGCCGCCGCCAAGAAAGAAATCCCGACCCTCTTCCCCTATTTGGCGAAGTACAAAACCGGATTGATCGCGGGAAGCCTCTGTGTCCTGCTGACAGCCGGCGCAGCGATGGTGGTCCCATTGGCGGTCAGCCGAACTCTGAACTATATCACCGATGAGGGAAACTCCTTCGAAACCCGGGCCACTGCCACCCTCGCTGAGGTCTTCCTTCTTAAATCACTTGGGTTGGAGGCCATCACCCCAATCGTGTGGGAAACTCAAGGAAATCTTTTGGACTGGATGGCAATGGCCGAAATCAGAGGGGAGAATCGTCTCGGTTTCTATTTCACGGCAATTTTGGGGTTCGCGCTCTTGTCGGGTGTTTTTCGGTTCCTACAACGAAGGATTATCATCGGGATCAGCAGGAAGATCGAATTCGATCTTCGGAACGACCTATTTGCACACCTCTTGAAACTCTCGCCTTCATTCTTCAGCCAAATGAGTACCGGGGACATCGTGGCCAGAGCGACCAGTGACATGAATCAAGTCAGAAGTATGTTGGGGCCGGGTGTCATGTACCCGATCAACGCCGTCCTGACCATGGTCTTCGCTTTGGGAGGAATGATCTATCTCTCCCCGATGCTCGCCATCGTGGCCATGTTTCCTCCCTTGATCATGGCGATCGGAACCAATCGTTTCGCAAAGACCCTCCATGAGAGGTTTACTGTGGTCCAGGAGCAGTATTCCGCCATCTCCTCCAAAGTACAGGAGAATCTTACAGGGGTCCGAGTGGTCAAGGCGTACACCCGAGAAGAGGCGGAAGTCGATTCGATCCGTGTCATGAACAAAGACTACCTTGAAAAAAATCTCAAGTACTTCAAGGCCATGGGAGTCCTCTATCCATTCTTCGATTTTAGCCACAACCTCGGCATCCTGGTGGTCTTGTCGGTGGGTAGCCTACTGATGATTCAACCAGGGACTGATTTTCAGGTGGGTGATTTCGCCGCATTCATTCTCTATTTGAACATGCTCCATTTTCCGATGATCTCGATTGGTTGGGTGCTCAATGTGATCCAACGAGGTGTGGCGTCCCTCAGGCGCATCAATGATATTCTCGAAACCGAACCCGACATTCGAGACTCCGCGCAATCTCTCCCCATCGAAGGGGTTGAAGGTCACCTGACCTTCAAAGGGGTCGACTTCGGCTATAACAAAGACGGGCGGGTGTTAAAAGGAATCGATTTGGATATTCAACCGGGAACCATTTTGGGAATCGTCGGCGCGACCGGTTCCGGGAAGTCGACCTTGACTCATTTGATTCCAAGGTTTTATGACCCCGATCGGGGAGAGATCCTCCTCGATGGCCAACCTCTTTCCAAGTACCGAATCACCGATCTCCGGCGGATGATCGGCCTTGTCGCTCAGGATCATTTCATGTTTTCCGCTACTGTTGGGAAGAATATCGGTTTCGGAATGGATCCAGCTGACTATTCGATGGAATCAATTGAAGAGGCGAGTCGCCTGGCTGTCCTGCATGAAAACGTTGTCGATTTTCCGAAAGGTTATGAAACCATGGTGGGGGAAAGAGGTGTGACCCTTTCAGGCGGTCAGAGACAACGTGCTGCCATCGCCCGCGCTCTCGCTATCAATCCTCGAGTGCTGATTCTCGACGATGCCCTATCGGCCGTCGATACTCACACCGAAGAGATGATTCTGTCCGGTCTTCGCTCGGTGATGAAAGAACGAACCACTCTCCTCATTTCGCACCGCATCTCCACGGTCCGCGAAGCCGATTGGATCGTTGTTTTTGAGAAAGGGGAGATTGTGGAACAAGGGACTCACGAGGATCTCGTTTCACTGGGCGGCGTCTATGCGACGATGCACCGGCACCAGTTGCTGGAAGAGCAAATCAAGGAGATGTCGGCGTGAGCGGTCAAGACCACAACGAAGAAGAAGCATTGGGGAAGATCTACGATTCCCGTCTCGCGCGCCGACTTCTCCACTATCTGAGGCCCTACAAGGGGCGTGTCATTCTGGCGTTGGTCCTGACCATATCATCTTCGCTTTTCATACTGGCACAGCCTCTCCTCGTGATGCGTCTCCTCGACTATGCTGTTCCGAATAAAGACTCTCAACAAATCGGTTGGATTTGTGCCGCTTTCGTAGTTTTGATGGTCCTTGAGTATATTACCCAATACACTTATATCCTTTTGGTCAATGAGACCGGACAGAGAGCGATGTACGATCTCCGTGTGGAACTGTTCCAACACCTTCAGTCGCTCTCCCTTTCATTTTTCGACAAGAACCCTGTTGGACGCCTCATGACGCGAGTCACAGGTGACATCGAAGTTCTCAATGAACTCTTTTCAAATGGGGTCACGATCGTCATTGGATCGCTATTCATGCTCGTCGGAATTCTCGTTATCTTGTTTTGGCTCAACGTGAGCATGACTCTATTGGCTCTCTGCATACTCCCTCCAATTCTGGTGGTTACACGCTTTTTTCGCGTTTGGTCGAGAGACGGCTTCAGGGCCGTTCGTACCCAAATCGCTAAACTAAACGCTTACCTCCAAGAAAATGTTGCGGGCTTACAGACAGTTCAGGTCTTTGTCCGAGAGGAGCGCAACCTCCAGCGGTACATGGAACTCAACAAGGCGCACTATGATGCCAACATTCAAACCATCGTTGCGTTTGCCGTATTCTTTCCCGCTGTTGAGATTATCTCCTCGCTTGCCATCGGGATGATGCTTTGGTATGGGGGTACCCAAGTTTTCGCGACGACCGTGACATTGGGCGTATTGGTGAGTTTCATCCAATACCTCCTCAAATTTTTCCAACCCTTGCGAGAACTGTCTGCTCAGTATGGGACGCTTCAATCGGCCATGGCTTCCTCGGAACGCATCTTTAAACTCCTCGATGAGAAAGTGGAGGTGGAAGATCCTCCCACCCCTGTTCGACCCCCCACACCTGAGGGAAGAATTCAGTTCGACCGGGTCTGGTTTGAGTACAATCCGGGGGAACCGGTTCTCAGAGATGTGAGTTTCGAGGTCCAACCCGGTGAAAAGATTGCCTTTGTGGGTGCAACCGGGTCGGGTAAGACCACCACAATGAGCCTGCTGAGTCGGTTTTACGATGTGACTCGGGGGCAGGTTCTCGTCGATGGGGTCGATGTTCGCGAGTGGCGGAAAAAAGACCTTCGTACTAACATTGCAATTGTCCTGCAGGAGGTTTTCCTGTTTTCCGGAACCGTTTCCGACAATATCACTCTGAACAATCCAAACATCACCCCCGAACGTGTCGAGAAAGTGTGCAAGGATTTAGGGATCCATGATCTTATCCAGGATTTTTCCAATGGATTCTCCACCATACTTACCGAGAGAGGCAAAAACCTCTCTGTCGGTGAGCGACAACTGATTAGTTTCGCGCGGGCGATGGCCTTCGATCCACAAATACTCGTGCTGGATGAAGCAACTTCCAGCATCGACACCGAGACCGAGCGTATCATTCAACATGCTGTCGAAAAACTAATGCAGGGTCGCACCAGTTTGATCGTTGCCCATCGTCTTTCAACGATCCAGAACTGCGACCGGATACTGGTTTTCAATAAAGGCAAGATCGCAGAATCTGGAACACACGAGGAACTTCTCGCAGCCAATGGTCTCTATTACCGACTCTATGAACTTCAGTACAAGAATCAGGAAATGGAAATCTCAACGCCCAGTTAATCAATGATCCATTCTCAGAAAATTCGATTGGTTGTCTTCGCTAAGTTCCCTCAACCTGGAAGAGTAAAAACCCGATTGGCGGAGACAATTGGTCCCGAGAAAGCATGTCAGCTCTATCGGGCATGGGTTCCACCATTCATACAATACCTGTCGAAACATCATCATAAAGAGATTTCCATCGAAATCGCCCTTGCCCCACCAGAATCCGATAGCGTGACCGAAGAATCGATGCTCGAAAATGCGAGAAATTGGATACCCGAGAAGGTCGACTGGGGTTTTCAATCCGGAACAGGATTAGGGGAACGCTTGACACGAGCATTCGAATACCAATTCGAACACGGATGGACCCAGGTTTTCGCTATCGGAACCGATTCCCCCCAGATACCCTGGCCGAGTTTTCTCAGGTGTTTCAATCTCTTGAAAGATTGTGACCTCGTCCTTGGACCAACCGAAGATGGAGGTTACTACACTGTGGGGATGAAGAAACGACCTGGTGACCTGTTCAGGGAGATACGATGGTCATCGCCCTTGACCCTTAAGGATACTCGACTTAGCGCACAAAACCTTGGATGGACAGTCGGAATCGGCCCTCTGGAATATGATCTCGACACAATTGAAGATTTGAATCGTTTAATCGAGGAACGTGCGGTCGATTATTGGCCCGAATTGAAGGCCATTTTGAAAGAGGAATGATTTGGCGGACTATTTCTTGTACCTCTATTTTGCTCTCCTAGGTGGGCTTTCAATTCATGGGCTCCATATCCTTTGGTTAATCTACCATCGGCTTAAGTATCCCCCGATTCCAGATCCCGCAGCGGCAGACCCTCTCGACCCCGATCTCCCCAGGGTCACTCTCCAACTTCCAGTTTTTAATGAGAAGCACGTGGTCAAACGGCTCATCGATGTGACTTGCGGGATGGAGTACCCAAAGGAAAAACTCGAGATCCAGGTCCTTGATGATTCCACTGATGAGACTTCTGAGATCAGCGAACGACTTTGCAGGTCCTATCGCGATATGGGTTGGAACATTCGGTGGATTCATCGTGACGACCGGACCGACTATAAAGCGGGCGCGCTGGCCAATGCTCTCCCTTCGGCACAAGGAGAGTTCATCGCGATCTTCGACGCCGATTTTGTCCCACCAGCCGATTTTCTCTTGAAGGTAGTGCCCTGTTTCGATGATCCTAAGATCGGCATGACTCAAGTTCGATGGAGCCATTTGAACGAAGAATCATCAATGCTCACCCGTCTGCAGGCCCTCTTTCTCGACGGACATTTTGTGATGGAAAGCGAAACTCGCGACCGCGCCAGCCTCTTCCTTACTTTCAATGGGACCGCGGGTGTCTGGCGCAAGCAATGCATTGAAGACGCTGGCGGATGGGAAGGAGATACTCTGACCGAAGATCTCGACCTCTCTTACCGTGCTCAACTTAATGGGTGGAAGTTTCGATTCCTGAGAAAGGTGAGTGCCCCAGCCGAACTTCCGGAACGGGTGGAGGCGTTTAAGTCTCAACAAGCGCGTTGGACACGGGGTGCGGTCGAGACATTACGGAAACTGGGTTCGGACCTCTTCCTGGGTAACCTTCCGATTCGAATCAAGGTCGAAGCATTCTTTCATTTAACCAGCCACCTGGTTTTTCCGGCCCTGGTCCTTTTGTCATTGTGCGCCTATCCAGCGCTGACCCTCCGACTAGAGGGATCTTGGATCAAACTCCTCGTCATCGATCTTCCGCTCTATATTCTGGGAGTCTTTTCTATCAATCTTTTTTACATATGGGGACAAATTTCCCTCTACCCCGATCGTCTCTCAAAAATCCTTCGCATACCGGGCCTGCTCTTCCTCGGAACTGGATTGGCCGTGTCGAATACACTGGCGGTTATCGAAGGGTACTTCGGTAAGGGTCAGCCGGTATTCGAGCGGACTCCCAAGAATGGAGGAACTGGATCCACCCACTACCGATCCATCCCGAGCCGATCCACCTGGATCGAACTCGCCCTCTCCGCCTATTTGATAGTCTGCATAATAAGCGCTGCGCGAGAGGGCCTCTGGGCCTCGATTCCATTCTTAGCGGTCTTCGCATTAGGGTTTGGGGGTCTCGGCTGGTGGTCGTTGGTAGAACGTTGTCCATCTGGGAGTAGCCTAAGATGTTGGTTTCCTTTTGTTTTCTCATCTGAGGAATCGCAGACGTGATCTCTCCCACTGAGCCACCACATCGTCCGAAAGTGTCAGTCCTGATTCCCGCACACAACGAAGAAGCCTCTATCGGATTAGTGATTGACGAAATTCCGCGAGATCACGTTAGAGAAATTATTGTCGCAAACAACGCCAGTACCGACCGGACCTCGGAAGTCGCAAAAGCCGCGGGTGCAAGTGTTGTTGATGAACCACAACCTGGTTATGGAGCTGCATGTCTTGCCGCGATGGCTGCAATGAACCGACCGGATGTCGTGGTCTTCCTCGATGGGGATCACAGCGACTACCCTGAAGAAATCCCCCAACTTCTTAAGCCGATTCTGGAGAATCGCGCAGATCTGGTGATAGGTTCGAGATCTCTAGGCGTCCGTGAAAAGGGTTCTCTCACACCGCAACAGAAGTATGGAAACGCATTGGCGACTTTTCTTATTCGTCATCTATTCGGTGTGCCCTTTACCGATCTCGGCCCCTTTCGGGCAATCCGACGGGAGTCACTCGAACAGATCGGTATGGTGGATCGTGATTACGGTTGGACTGTCGAAATGCAAGTGAAAGCGGCAAAGATCGGACTTCGCTGCACCGAGGTCCCAGTTCGCTATCGGAAGAGGATTGGAGTTTCCAAAATCAGTGGAACCGTGAGCGGAACATTCAAAGCGGGAACGAAGATTCTTTGGACCATTTTCAAATACGCATTCCTTGAGAACGGCTCGGCGCACCCGCTCTCCAGCCGCGAAAGAACTGAAGTGTAATCTTCCAACAATGTTCCCCACCGAAGACGTGGATTTGGATTGCCACTCTTTGCCTCTCCTCAATCCGACTCGACCAGTGTGTTTGCCGCGCCTGGTTCCGATCGCCATTCCTCCTCCATTGCATTCCCATCCCAATCCAATACCCACCTTCCAAAGGAAACACCTTCTTTCCTCTTGAGGAGTGGTGCGCCTGGATTGAGGTAAACGAGATTTGGAACTGTCGGACTCTTGTACCGCCAGGGGTAGTGGATATGTCCATGAAGCCAATAAACGGGGATGGATAGATGACTCAATGCATCCACTACCATCCTCGCATTGACCATCTCGTGTCCCTTTTCATGCTTCAGGTGTTCGGGAGGAACCTCGCCGGGATAGTGACAAGCGAACAGGAGACATTTCGTCTCACTCTTGTTCACCGAAGCGACCAACCTCCGAAGTTCTTTGATGTGGCCCAATTTAGCAAGGCCTCGCGCGGAGATCGGTTGGGGACGACATGGGTCGAATCCGATAAGATCCAACCCATCTGAGAGATTCTTCAAGAATGGATACTCGAGGTGATCTGTTGTATTGCCAAAATAGCGATCGAAGAGTCGGCGTCGTTGTGCCCACTGCGTATAGCGATCATGGTTTCCTGGTACGACGGTCGAAGTTTTGGAGGACTCAATCCATGGCTGAAAAGCCTTTCGGATTTTTTCAAACTCAGAGGAGAGCGAAGTGGTTGAAAGATCGCCCGAAAGAATAAGATGGTCTGGTTGATCTGCGAGGATCTTGGCGACGAAATCGGGGAGGTACTCCTGACGGAATTTCCGGGCGCGACGAAGGATAAGGTTTCCCAACCCCAGTGTGCGCTTGCCTACCCAAAGCACTGGGTTGAGAGGGAAATCCCAGACATGGATGTCCGACGTATGGACGATTCGGTAATTCATTGCTTGGTTAATTTCCCTCTCTGATCAATCAAATGGAGAATCGGTTTGGATACATCTTGGTACACTGGCATCGCCCCTTTCGATCTACCACGTATTACAAGTACATGAGCGCCGTACGGGCGCCACAGTCGCGGGTCGGTCGGCCCGAAAAGGGCAACAGTGTCCAAACCGCAAAGACCCGCGAAGTGAGTGACTCCTGAGTCGTTACCGACATACAGATCGCCCCTCTTCCAACCATGGGATAGTTCGATGACTTTCTCTCGTATCGTCACTGCATAACCTTCGCTCCTGATTGGGTCTTCGAGATCCAGGTCTGCCTCACCCAATAAGAATCGGACTTTCAATTCTGGAGTTTGACGCATTTCCTCTGCCAAACGAAGGAATGAGTCGATTCCCCACCTTTTATCGGCACCACCTGCCCCAGGGTGGACCCAAAGAGTTGAGCCACTCCCTCGATCGGGAGCGGCAATGAGACACTCGAGTGGGCTGCTTTTCTCTAATGGAGGTTGGGCGCCGAGGCATCCCGCGAGATAATGAGCGACATGCTCGTTTGATCCATCCTGAGGGAAGGGAGGAAATGTTTTGATTCTATGACTCTTCGCCCGATCATGCGGAAGGGGTATAAAAGAAATGAACTCAGCTTTAGATGGGGGAGGGATGCTTTGGTTTTCGCCACTGAGCCAGGCATCGAAATCAGCGACCCCCTCGGTGAGTCCGACCTGCCTCAAGGGTTCGATCCGGTTCGAGTACCCGACAAGGTGGAGTCGGATATGGTGTTGATTCTTTAGTGAAACCAATCCGGGTGCGAGGAGAAGTGTATCTCCCAAGCCGCCCGGCCGAATGACAACTAGATCGCGAACCATTTGAACCCGATTCTTGAGAGAGGTCGAGAGCTTTCAGCCAACAGTTGTCAGGATTCCCTTGTAATAGAGGAGGTCTCGTTGCATCTCGCTTGAGAGACCAGGGAATTGACTGGCTTCCTCGAGGACATGGAGTGCCTCTTTGATTTTCTTTTCTTCCATCAGACACTGCGAAAGCATCAGGCAAGCATACCCTTTATCCTCGGACGCGATGTCAGCTTTGATGGCCACATTGAAATAGTCGATGGCTTCACGGTATTGGTTATTTTCAAAAGCCTCAGTTCCCAAGGCGATCGATTTACGGGCTTCGTCTTCTTCCTTCTTCCGAATCTCTGTTGCGGGGTCGATTTCCTTTTCCTCTTTAGCGGGAGGAGGAGGTGCGGCCGCCACAAACATCGACCCAGCAGTGGCCTGGACAGATTGACTTGCTGCCTGCTGGGCAGCGGTTGTGGCCACCTGAGAGACTGCTTCTTCGGCGACTCTTTGGGCGACTTGTTCCGCAATGGTGTGGGCGAGTTGCTTGACGACATTCTGGGAGACCTGAACGGCAGTCTTTCTCGCAACACCTTCAGCGGAATTCCGAACGACCTCTTCGGCGGAGGACTTTGCGGTTTCTTCAGCGATCTTAGCGGCCAGTGCCTCAGCGGTGCGCTTCGAGACTCGCTCGGCGATCTTACCTGAAACCTCGAGGGCTACATTTCTC
>JAJDBZ010000515.1 GCA_029261095.1 Candidatus Omnitrophota bacterium
GCAGCAGAGCGCAGGCCTTCTGGCTAGTGGTGCTTCCCGAATCCCAAAGAGGAATTCTTACCGCAGCGACCCTCGCATGGGCACGTGCGCTTGGAGAGTTTGGGCCCATTCTCATTTTTTCGGGAGCGACTCGGATGAAGACGGAAGTGTTACCGACGACTGTCTTTCTTGAGATGAGTGTCGGTAATGTCGAAGCGGCAGTGGCTGTCTCACTCGTCATGGTGGTCGCCGCGATGATCGTGCTGGTGGTGGTTCGCGTTTTTGGTGAAGACCCTTCCTCGAAGGGGTTGGCGGGTCAATGATATCGGTCCAAGACTTAGAGGTTCGCCTGGGGAATTTTTCCCTAAACGGGATATCATTCGAGATCCCGACTGGAGAGTATGCTGTGATGAGGGGGAAAACGGGTAGTGGCAAAACAACCATCCTCGAGGCGATTTGCGGTCTGAAGCCAATTAGCTCGGGAAACATCCTCCTCGATGGCTCCGATGTGACGCACCTGAAACCCTCTGTTCGCGGTATCGGATTTGTCCCTCAAGAAGGAGCGCTCTTTACACGGATGACAGTGCGCGAGCAACTCGGATTCGCGCTTTCTATCCGGAAAGAATCCTCCAACCAGATTGCCAGACGGGTTTCGAAACTATCAAACCTGCTCGGAATCGACCCGCTGCTTGACCGTATACCTCACGGGCTATCGGGTGGGGAACGACAGAGAGTGGCTCTTGGGAGAGCGCTCTCGGCCTATCCGAGTGTTCTTTGTTTGGACGAGCCGCTGAGCGCGCTGGATGAAGAGACCCGACAGGAGATGTACTCGTTGCTTAAAACTGTCCAGAAAGAGACCGGGGTCACTACCATTCACATTACCCACAACAAAGAAGATGTCGAGAAGTTGGCGGATCGAACACTCTACCTGAAGGACGGAACGATCCAAGTCGAGGAGTAGGGGCAAGAATGAAATCACTTCTCACAGTGGTAATTTCGATTGCCCTCATCGCAGGTATTGCATGCCTGGTTGTCTATCCCCGCAGCGAGGTTGTCACCGAGGTCGTCGAAAAGACGAAGACGAAAGTGCGCGAAGTTCGAAGTCGAGGAACGGTCCAAGACCGCGTTGATCGACATGGCCCCGAGGCGCGGGCTAGATTTACCCCCTATTTTGAGGCAGCAGGGGTTTCGTATCCTCCTCAGTCGCTGACATTTGTTGGGATCAAGGATTCAAAAACTCTCGAACTTTATGCTGCGCATCAAGAGGGAGATGTGACGTTTATCCGAAGTTATCCAATTCTTGCTGCAAGCGGAGATTTAGGTCCTAAGACAAAACAAGGTGACAGACAGGTGCCCGAAGGGATCTATCGGATCGAGTATTTCAATCCAAATTCGAGTTATCATCTGTCTATGAAAATCGACTACCCCAATGCATTCGACCAGCGGATGGCCACTGAGGACGGAAGAGACAACCTGGGAGGAGATATCATGATCCATGGCCGATCAGCATCGATAGGCTGCCTCGCGATGGGAGACGAGGCGGTTGAAGAACTTTTTGTGATGGCCGCAGAGACTGGGCGGACAAACATTCAAGTGATTCTGTCACCCACAGATTTCAGGACCGGAGTTCAATCGGAGGATTTACCCATTCCGGAATGGTCCCCTTCTTGGACCCGCAAACTCCATGAGAGTATTCAGAACGAATTGACCAGAATTCCATCACCTCCAAAATAACGGCGGAAGGACAACTTTCTCAGGCACATGAATCTAACGGAAGAAGAGAGAGCCATCTATGAATGGCAAATGTGGGTTCCCGACTTCGGTGAGGCCGGCCAAGAGAAGCTCAAAGGGTCTTCAGTCCTCATCTCCCGGGCGGGGGGCCTTGGGGGGGTGGTCGCTTATGAGCTGGCTGCTGCGGGCGTTGGACATTTGATCATCGCCCATGCGGGAAATGAGAAGCCGAGCGACCTGAATCGTCAACTGCTGATGACCCACGACTGGATCGGGAAACCCCGCATTGACTCAATCCAGACAAAACTCCATGAACTCAATCCCCGTATCCGGATCGAAGGGATTGGTGAGAATATTTCTGAAGAAAACGTAGCCGGACTCGTATCGAAAGTGGACCTAGTCATCGATTGTGCTCCACTTTTCGAAGAACGCTATCTCATGAATCGCGAAGCGGTCCGCCAGAACAAACCCATGGTCGAATGCGCGATGCATGATCTGGAGGCGCATATCACCAGCATCATTCCAGGGGAAACTCCGTGTCTTTCATGTATCTATCCCGAAGAATCGGAATCTTGGAAAAGGGAGTTTCCTGTGTTTGGCGCGGTTTCCGGAACGGTCGGTTGCATGGCAGCCATGGAGGCGATCAAGATCCTCGCCGATTTTGGTCACCCCTTACTCGGAAAGATGCTAACGCTCAACCTCCGAGATATGGAGTTTCGTAAACTTAAGATCTACCGAGACCCAGACTGCCCGATCTGCCGTTCCTCTTAAAGTCATTACCCATAGATGAAACCAGACCCGTTGGACCACAACAAGAGAATGGATACCATAGCCAGCTTTATGGTGGATTTTGGATAACCTAGCGCATTCAAACCGTAGGGTTTATTCTAATTGAGGATTTTCTGTAGCCACCTGACTGATGATGAAAACACCTGCATCCGGCCTAGTCATTACTCTTACTCTATTGGTCGCCTCTCCACTGAGCGCATGTCAATATACTGTGCGGGATGTGGGTTTCGTGGAGTTGGAATCACAGCCTTACACGCTCTATATCCTCCCAGACAAAGAGACTGAGACCTATTGGAACGATTTGTCAGCATCAGAAGGCGCCACCCTGTTTTTGGAGACAAACATTGAATTGAGTGTGCTGAGTCCTGACATATGGATGGATCATGCGGATATCAAACCGCTGGTCGACCGAATCGATTCCCTTCCCCGTATGGTTCTGGTCGCTGCGCAGGGCGAGGCGCTGATCTTGGACAATCCAATTAGAGTTGAAACTTCGTTACCGCAAACACTCGCGTACTTGCAATCCCTATTCGACTCACCCCTACGGAAAAACATTTCCCAGCATCTCGTGCGCTCTCACTGCTTGACACTCTTGGTCGAGGGGGAGGACAAGGAAACCAACAGTGAATGGATTGCGGGAATCGAGGGTGTCCATGAAAGACTTACACAACGATTAGATGAGCTTCCTAAAGCAGCAAAAGAGGGACCCAAATTGATGCTACTCACCCCCGGGGAAAGAGAACGTGAAAGTATCTTGCTCTGGAGTTTGGGGATCGATCTGGAACAGCTCTCCAATCCAGCTGTTGCGATCATATTTGGCAGAGGGAGAGCGATCGGTCCCATTATGATAGGCGATGAGTTATCCTTGAAGGAGATTGAACGACGCATCGGTCTCATCGGGGAATCCTGCGAGTGCGAACTCGACCGAAGTTGGATGCAGGGGACTCGCATTCCCCTGAACTGGAATAGAGACCTTCAAGATTCGACGGCCAAAACGCTTGGATTCGATGCAGAGAATCCAATGGTCAAAATGGAGATCAGTCAGATCCTCGACCAACGGCCAGGTCATGGTCCCTCGATGGAAACACTCGCTTTTTCCAATGATCCTCTTTTCGGTTACAGCGAATCCGAGGTCATTCAATTCGATCTACAAGACCCACAAAACGACGCTCCTCGAGAAGAAATCAAAGTTTCCCGACTGATTACTCCGAACAAGCCATCCCAAGACTCTAAAGAACCCGCGGCCGCGTCGGTGGCACTCACGGATGAGGGGTCGAAATCGGGACCGGTTCGGACGGGTCATAAGGGCGTCGGGGTCGAAGTCACCTCCAGCGCTTCGCTTCATATGGGTCCCATACTGGTCTCCATATTCTTCCTTGTTGTCTTAGCGGTAGGATTCTATATCCTCAAGAGTCCACGATCGACAAGAGGAGCGGAACCGTCATGAATATCGCGGGAATGATCATAAAGGAAATTGCCCACCGAAAGGTCAATGCCTTGTTTACACTTTTCGGGGTGGTCGCCGCGGTCGGTTTCTTTGTCGCTTTTGTCACTATGGGTACCGCGGCTGAGCGCGAAACCAACCGGATCATGCGGGACATGGGGTACAACCTTCGAATCATTCCAAAAGAAACAGACATGGAACAATTCCTCCTTGTAGGGTACGCCGATCAGACGATGCCGGCGGATACGGTGCAACGGTTCGCCGAACAACAGGGAATCACTTATGTCCACCTACTCGCTACACTTCAGCAGACCTACGATTGGGAGGGTTCGCAGATCCTCCTGACCGGTGTCGCCAACGAAGTGAGTCCACTCGATAAGAAAAAACCATCTATGCTCTTCGAGGTCCAGCCGGGCGCCCTCTACCTTGGATATCAAATCGCACAATCGAAGGGATTGAAAAAAGGAGATTCGGTCGAATTGGCCGGTGGGACCTTTCAAATTGAAAGGACACTGACCGAAACCGGAAGTGTCGACGATATTCGAGTTTACTCGAGTCTCGAAGATGCTCAGAAAATCCTGGGAAAACCCGGCCAGATCAATGAGATCAAAGCGCTGGATTGCCTCTGTCGGAATCCCGATATGGACACGATCGATGTGCTGCGTGAAGAACTCAAACAGATTGTTCCAGAAGGGAAGGTTGTCAAAATCGAAGCGATCGCGATGGCTAGAGAAAACCAGCGCATTATGATGCAGGATCATTTTTCTCTCATCATGTCGATTGTCATCATCGTCTGCGCAATATGGATTGGAACACTCGCGATGTTGAACACCCGCGAACGACGATATGAAATCGGGGTCTTAAGAGCGCTGGGGTATGGCTCGGGAAGGATCGCGGGACTCTTCCTCGGGAAAGCGCTCCTGATCGGTCTCATCGGCGCCGCCCTCGGATTTTATGTCGGTTCCGCGGTCGCCCTTCAGGCTGGTCCGGAAATATTTAAAGTCACCGCTAAATCTATCAGTTTCGAATACTCGCTTCTCCGACTCTCTCTCTTCGCCGCTCCACTTTTCACTGCCTTATCGGCTTTCATCCCCGCGATGGTGGCGGTCACCGATGATCCAGCAGTCACACTAAGGGAACAATAAGATGATTGAGATTGACAATCTGTCAAAGGTATACCAAACCAAGAAGGGGCTTGTTCGCGCTCTCGATCGGGTCAGTCTCTCGAT
>JAJDBZ010000516.1 GCA_029261095.1 Candidatus Omnitrophota bacterium
TAAACGGGTACGGAAAGTGGCAGCAGGGCTATGCCCCCGATGATCAGCAGGGCTGTTGTGATGGGAATTCCCCAACGGAGATTTCGGTGAGCGAAAAGGCTCTCGAATGCCACGCCACCGGCCGCGAGGAGCATGGGGTAAGCGGGGCCGAGGTAATAAACCTTACTCTTTACCACCAGGAAGAAGGTCAAGATGACAAGATAAGTCCATCCAAAGAGCCGATAATCTTTGCCTGCCTGTGAAAATAAGAAGAACCACAATCCCCCAATCCAGATGGGAAGAGTGAGAGGGTTCAAATAAAGAACCTGTCCCAGCAAGAACTCCACGCGAGAGATTCTCTGCATTCGGTTCGCGTTCAACTCCCGAAGGAACTCGAGAGTCGCCCAGTCATGGGTCATCTGCCAGATAAAGTTTGGGAGGAATATCAGGAAGGCGACCCCTACCCCTCCCCAGAAATATGGGTTCAAGAGTTGTTTTCGATGCGGAGTCGGAAGGATTCCGACAATGAGTCCGAAACAGAGGAAGACCATCGTGTGCTTCGTCAGCAGTCCCAATCCGATGGCAGCCCCGACCCAGAGCCAGCCGCGATCATTTCCGGTTTGAAGAGTCCGCAGAACCAGATAGATGGTCAGGACCCACCAGAACTGATCGAAAACGACAATGTTCAACATCCCATGCGTCCGCAAAAACAGCGGGGCGATCAGGAAAGAAAGACTCGCGATCATCACGGCCTTGAATCCCCCACCCAGACGTCGGCAGATGAGACAGGTAAGGACGAGGGCGCCGGTTCCGAACAGCGCCGGGAGAAAACGGATCGCGCGAATCGAATCGCCAAGCAGGCTCCTTCCGATCCAGGCGATCCAACCGATCCCCGGACCATGATCGACATATCCCGCAGAGAGGTGATCCGCGCAAGCCAGGAAATAGAGTTCGTCCCTGTGATACCCGTAACGGTGGTTGGTGAGGAGGTGCAACAGGATCTTGACCCCGACCAGCGTTAGGATCAGGAGAGCGATGCGTCGGGAACTCACAGTTGTAGGTTCGATCTCGGGCACAATGAGGAAAGCATACCAGAATAATCCAGAGAGAGGTCTTCTTGATCCGTCAATAATCTGTCAGTGTTTGCATCAACAAGTTTGGATACAGTATCCAAAAACCTAGTTGATTTCGACCCGGGAGATTGATCATGAAACTCTTACCTTTTGAATCGCGTCTCTTCATAGATAAAATGTGGCTGGCAGCCATGATGATGGTCTGTGCACTCCTTCTTCCACCGGGGTCGAACGCACAAACCAAGAAACCCACCTGGCAGCTCGACTACGATTTGAATGTCCCTCGCGATCAAGTGATCTGTTTTTCTCTCTACACGGTCAAAGACAATATTCTCAAACTCACGGCTCAACTGTATCCCTTGAAAGATGGAGAAGATCGAGAACTCCGTCTCGAGATCAAAGAGGGTGAGAATTGGAAAGAGATCGCAAAGGCCGAGGTGATCGAGGACGGTTGGACCGCTCCATTCCGCGTGGAACCCTGGGACGATACAAGGAAGATCTCCTACAGAGTTGTCCATGGCGACTCTGCGTTTTATGAAGGAACCATACGTAAGAACCCGGTGGACAAAGAAGAGATTGTGATTGCGGGGTTCACCGGTAATTCAATCAGCCCCAAACATGGAGGAGACATCCCCAAGACCGACATCATCGAGAACATTCAGGAGATCGATGCCGATCTTCTCTTTTTTTCTGGAGATCAGGTCTACGACCACCGTCGACATTACGAGGCGTGGCTTAATTTTGGGCGGGACTTCGGGGAGATCATCAAAGACCGTCCAACCATCACTATTCCCGATGACCATGATATCGGACAGCCCAACCTTTGGGGACAAAGCGGACGAAAATCGTTCGTTGTCCAGGGACATGATGGCGGATACTTCAGGCCCCTTGAGTATGTGAAGGAAGTCGAAAGAGCCCAGACCAGCCACCTCCCAGATCCGTACGATCCGAGTCCTATCGAAAGGGGAATCGGGGTTTACTACACAGATCTGAATTGGGGGCGTATCAGTTTCGCGATCCTCGAGGACAGGAAGTTCAAGACCGGTCCGGCAGCGGTGGTGCCCGAACAGGGACCACGGCCCGACCACATCCTCAATCCCGACTACGATCCCAAGACGGTCGATGTTCCAGAGGCCAGATTGCTGGGAAACCGTCAATTGGAATTTCTCGATGATTGGGGACGAGACTGGACCGACGCCGATTTTAAAGTGGCCCTATCGCAGACCATCTTCTGCGGTGGCGCGCACATTCACGGGAAGGTGGGAGGTCGTCTTCATGCCGATCTTGACTCGAACGGGTGGCCGCAGACTGGACGGAACAAAGCGATCATGGCCTTACGCAAAGCCTTTGCTCTCCACTTCGCAGGAGACCAACATCTTGCGACCATCTTCCATCATGGTGTTAATGAATGGCGGGATTCGAACATCTCATTCTGTGTTCCATCCATCGCCAACCTGTATCTCCGTTGGTGGGAACCTTTGGAAGAGGGAAAGAATCGAGAACCCAACCAGCCGGCTTATCTTGGAGACCATCTCGATGGTTTCGATAACCTAGTCACTTGTTACGCGGTCGCCAATCCCTCGAAAGAACCGACGGATGGGAAGGAACTCACCACACGCGCCGCCGGTTTTGGTGTCATTCGATTGAACAAGAACTCCCGACAAATCACCCTGGAATGCTGGCCGAGGAATGTGGATATCACAGACCCTTCATCCGAACAGTATACGGGATGGCCTCGGGCAATCGATCAGACAGACAACTACGGTCGTCAGGCAATCGCCTATCTCCCGACTCTCAAGATCTCGGGCCAGACCGATCCGGTCATTCAAATCGTGGCGGAGACCAACCACGAAGTGGTCTACACCCTCCGGATCAAGGGCGACGAATTCCGCCCCAAAGTTTTCGAGAAGGGCGCCTACACCATTCATGTTGGCGAGGGCGAAAACAAAAAGACACTGGCCTCCATCGAAGCGAGGAGCCTCGAGGAGGACAGAGTCATTGAGGTTGAGTTCTGATTCCTAATGTGCGCCGAAACGATTTACAAGGCGATTCCAGAGGTTATCATTGAGGAACCATGGAGAAAGTACTTCGCAAACGGACCTTGGGAGATTCATCGATCAAAGAAGACCTCGCCTACTGG
>JAJDBZ010000517.1 GCA_029261095.1 Candidatus Omnitrophota bacterium
ACGAAGCCGAGATCTCTGTCGAAATCGCACTTCTCGATGCAGATGGTTCTCAGGTGCAAATGGTGGATATTCGTACAAACGATCCCAATCAGCCGACATCGACTCTAGTGGTTCAGGCTTATCACCAGCGGTCTCTCATTCCCTCGGTGGACACAATCGATTTTGGAGTCATTTCCCCTGCACTCCCGGTATCAAAGAGAATCACCATTGAGAACTACTGGCCGTCCAGGATACCGGCCATCGAGTTCGGACCAATTGACGAATCTTCGGAATCAAATCGGCCTGGGATCACAGCAATGATAATCTCCAGAGAGGCCACAGATTTGGACGGTTCTCACCTGACTCAATCTCAAAGCGTTGAGATCTATGACATCAACCTTCAAGCCCAAGCGTTCGACCTCACACCCTCGGGTGTGTACAGCGGGACATTGAGTTTCCATACGCAAAGTACCGAATCCAAGGAAATTCAAATTCCGTATCGGGTTACCGTCCAATCCGATTATCTTCGAACACCTGAGCATGTCTCATTTGGAGTTGTTCATGCAGGCGAAACTAAAGAGCGGTCTGTGGTGGTGAGAACAAGATCCGAAAGACCCCTTCGGGTCATCGGTCAGGATATCGAGTACGAATCAGGAGAGTGTGCGGTAGCGGCCCAACGCCTGGAGAATTCGGATGAACCGGGTTCATTCCTTTTATCCCTGTCGGTCCCAGATACCGAAGCTGCGAACGCTCGACTTGCGCAAGGGTTATTGATCGTTCACCCAGAGGGTGGTTCTAGGGTGGAGATTCCATGGTCAGCAATAGTGAAATGAAGGGTGGATTTGATTGAATGTCTCCGAAAACAATTGTGGTATTTGCGGTTCTAATTGCGCTTTACTCCATGCCTGAAAGTGGAGAGAAGAGAAACACTGGCCTCATGACCGAAACGGCAATGAGAGAATTAATAGGAGGGCATGGCGGTGCGGGTTGTGATGAATGTGCCCATGATCATCAAACTATTACGGAATGCGCTCATTTCACTGCTACCGATCCATGCAAATCCGGGCAGTGTATTGTCACCACTCTTATGGAGGATTCTTGTAATCCCTCGACTCAAAGCGATTGCTGGACAGAACTCGATCCGGACCTTGACTATTTGAGACAAGAATTGAGGATCGGTTCCAATTGTTCATCAAACAACCCGTCCTCATGGGATGTCTGGAAGATCCATTACTACGGCTCGAGTTGTAGTACGCGGAATTACATGACTCGTTGTGAAATGACCAGTGGAAGTTGCGATGGGACATTGATCGAAACCACCTTAAGCGCAAATGCCATCAATTGTATCTGATCGGAGAATGAACATGAAACAGGAAAGAAACGCATACACTTGGTTCTGCCTCCTATTGTCAATTGTCGTCTTCCAAGGCGCACAGGCTCAAAATTCGAATATCCTCGAAACCCTGACCGTCTACGACAATGCATGGTTGGCAAGTCTGAAAATGGAGTTGGTCGCAACCTACCCGACGACTGCCTTCGACAAGGACCAGGGCTTTTGCACCGCCTCGGTGAAAATGTCCAGCGATGGAGATCAGCAGGCGTTTGTTATCAATCAATTAGGAATGGACCCGGTTCATTTTAGCGGAGATCGAAGGAGTGCGGATTACACGGAATCAGGTGATTACACCTTAACTTATGCCAAGCGGATTATGGTGCACTTTGGCTCCGACTCCTCAAAGATAAGAATCGATAATGAGCGAAAAAAGATAAGCGCAAAGGATAATTCCATTGAAACATCTGCGGGATCTCCATTTATCGAAGTGCACCCAAAGAATCACTATGATTCGAAAAATCGAATGTTCCGATTCCTCCTGCCGCTCGGTCGTGGTTTTTCCGAACTTTTAGATGAAGTGACAGAAGTCACAACCTCCGAAGAAGGACTCCTCTATTTGACTGCCAGAGGCAACTTGTTCTCGCCAAACTCGGGACAGTGGTTCCTCGAGATTGATCCTGAACGGGATTACCTCGTCCGAGCAGCCACGTTTTCTCATCCAGGTAGCTCCCACAAATCCTCCTTTAAGGGGGATATCCAATCAGGGATGAGCGCTAGGACCGAACTTCCAATTTGGAACGCCGGTTCTAGCGCTCTGATTGAGGGCTATGAGATCGATGTTCAACTGATCGGTTATACCGCACAACCGGACTTACTTTTGCAAGAAGAAGTCTCTTCGGAGGTCAATCGAATTGCTCCCAAATCCACATTGATTGATTACGTGGTCTCAGACGAAAACGGCCAACCATTTATCTTGCGAGGATTGGCAGTTCCTTGATCCATGGGAATCGTCAAGTCCCCCCACGGATACCATTGATCGAAATGGTCTTCCTATGCCAATCGCCGACCAATCGAAGTATGTCACCTTCACTTTTTGTTCCGTTAGAGGGTGAATAAGCGGTTATTCCAACAGGGTAAACATAACCTTGATCACCCGAAGGGAATGCTGTTCGACCAGAAACGGACCGTTCCTTATCGGGACCAATCCCAAACACGATAAAGGCGTGGGCGCAATCAACTCCGTGATCCAATGCTGTTCGATTCGAGTAGTGAGCCCTCCCGCCGCAGGCCGTGTTGTCCGAACCCGAACCACCGTAATAAGAACTATCGATGTTCTGGACTTTGGGGTTGATGGTATTGGTGGTGAAAAAAGGATCGAGGAGCCATTCACTTAAATATTGAATGGGTGTTGTCAACATCGTAAAACCATACTCTTCAGGGTGCTGGTGTGGCCAATCCCCATGATGATCGATCGGATAGACCTGCCAGTCGATTTGGTAGGAGGTCAACGCAGTGACCAGTACGCGTACCTCCTGGCTAGAAGCCGCCACTTTGGCTCGTATCATCATGGAGTTGTATTTCGGGAGAGCGATCGCAAGCAGTATCAAGATAATGGCGACGACCACAAGAAGTTCGATGAGAGTGAACCCTGAATGAAATCTCATGCGGGGGGAGGGCGGCTCAGACTCTTTCGTCGTAACCCATTCTCTCCTCTTTGAGGGGACATGATTGAGGGCTGTCATCGAAACTGATAGCAACTCCTTTTACTACTCTAAATAATAAGGCAAAAAGGGGGTAAATCGCAATGGGAATCCGGAAATCACGGGTTGGCTGTACCTCGTTCCCAATCGAGATTAATCGATTCGAGGAAGTTTAGGTTAGATTTAGACCAAAACCTGAATGGCATGAGGAAGGACACGGACCTCCATGTCACGGTCGGGAAAGACTTCACCATCAAGATTGAGCACACCCGGTTCGGAGGACGAGATTGAAAATTCCGTAACCTGACGGTATTCGAGTTTCGGGTGGGAGAGGTGATCGCCGGTGAAAATTTTTGGGAATACCCCGAGAAGTTCCAACTTCCCCGGGTTACGCACCACCAGCAGATCGACAAGTCCATCATCAAGGACAGCCCGGGGTGCCATTTTCATCCCCGCTCCGGTAAAGCGCCCCAGACACCCCATCGCAAAGACAACTTTTCCTTCTGAGATTTCCCCTTCAATTCTCAAGATCGCATGGGGACTCTTCATGAAGAGAATTTCGATCAATGCCGCAGCTGTGTAACGCTGTTTTCCCAACCAGCGCATGGTTTCGGCGCGACGGTTTATGTCGGCGGGAATCCCCCACCCGATTACATTGAACGCGTATCTCACTTCGCCACGGGTTTTTACTTCGACGATGTCCACAAACCGGGGTTCGAGCCGGACGATTCGCCGTGCCGCTTCAATCGGATCCAAGCAACCCACATCCTCCATGAAGGAATTACCCGTACCCGCGGGGAGAATTCCAATGGGGATTCTTCTGTTATCTTTCCGGGACATCAAACCATTAACGATATCGTGAATGCTCCCATCGCCTCCAACAACCAGGATTCCTTCGAATCGATCCAGATCAAAATCGCGAACCAAGTCTGCCCCGTGATGAGGGTAATGAGTCTCATATATTTCAAGATGAAATTGATGGCGTTCGAAATAGGGAAGCGAGTTCTGGAGAACATCGGATGCGCGTCCTCCGCCTCCTTTGGGGTTATAGACCACGCAGAGACGACAACTCACATGCGGCTCCTGTTCGGTACGGAAGTTTCATCGAACTAGTCTGTTATGATATCGGTCACCCAATCAGAGGGAACTTGTTCGAAAATCTTCCTGTCTGACTCGGACAGCAGATCGACCGAATACGGTACCGTCGTTTGTTTCCAGCGGTCAGCCACAACATACAACGGTTTTTCCGATTTGCGCATCTCTTCGGCCAGCTTCCGGCTAAGAACTTTGTTCAAGACCGATCCATCGGGATACACTGTATCGGCGCCTATAATTCCCAGATCGCACCGGTCTGAAAGATCTTTGATTTCGCGATCTGAGTGACACGCAACATCTGAAATATCCCGACTGAGTTCTTTCACCATCCGAACACCTTCCCCCCCAGGGTGCGATTCGAGAACATGAATCTCACCGATGAGATCCGAAACGTTCCACATGACTTCGATGAGAGTCGAACTATGGGAAAGGGTGAGGATCGAAACGGGAGCGATGGATTGCAGGAGAGGGTAAATGTTCGAGGCGATTCTCAAAGAGGAGTTTATAATCTCCTTCTCGAAATCGTCCAGGAGGGGCGAAGCCTCTTTATTTTCCCGCAGTCCTTCTTCCAACCGCCGCGCGAGCACCCTAAGTCCAGCCATTGAATTGCGTCCGTGGCGTAACTGATCGAGGGTTGCCTCTCGCTCACCTTCATTGAGGTAATCCTGGTGAGTCCGAAGCCAGACGATGACTTTCAACAAGATTTCCCGCGCGCCGAGACTTTCGTTTTCGAGAATATTTCCAAGGTCAGTCATAAGTTCGCATAGGCCTGATGTACCGTTACTCTTGACTGCACACCTGCCCCGGATTCAATCCCTCTCCATGCATAATCTTTGAATTTCCCGCCTGCGCATTGGAGGGTGGTTACGGTTTCGGGAAATCCTGGTTCGCTTCCAGGTCCTCTTGAGTCGGTGTCTCAGTAACGACTCCATCCTCAGGGACATCGGCTTGGGCAATCCAGACGAAAGCGTTGAGGACCAATCTTCGGAACTCGTCGTTTCCCCAGTTTCGATGAAAGTGACCCCCAGTAAATCCAAATCCACGTCCACCGTCCGGACGCTCACAGACCCAAGCGACATGTTGGGGTTCATTGTTAGCGATTGCCTTGCGAACCGCGGGGTTCCCGCTATGCGGGCCATCGGGACGTTTAAGGGTCTCTTCTGTGGGAAGGTCTGTCAGTAGTGGAGTCACCCGATCCAGGTCCTGACGAAAACGCATATGGTAATACCACTCATCATTGACAGAGAACGGATCGATACCGTTGGTGACTGGATGACTGGGAATCTCCTCAAAACTCGGTGTCCAGTGGGGGTTGACCGACCAGTCCGCTTCAAAGTAACCCCCAAGCCAGTCGAGCAACGCATCACCGGGGTCTCCTTTGGGGATCTCGACAGCGTAGTGGAGGCATGCCAGTCCGACACCGCGTTTCATCACTTTATCGAATTCATCGAGATGTTTGAGTAGTAGGTGTCCGCCCCCACCATCGCAGTATACCACAACCGCATCCGCGTTATCGAAAGCGGTCGGGTCGGTTGGGTAGCCATTGTCCCGATAGACAGTGGTCAACATCTGATCACCCATGCTCTGATCAATGGCTCCCGCCAGTAGGAGACACCCTGCATTGTGTTCGTGTTGACCGTAACCGTGGCTGGGCGATCCCGCGACAAAGACAATTTTCTTTTTGTCTTTAAGAGGTAGGCGTTTAAGACGAATGTTCCGAACTTCAATCTTCATAGGCGGACCCGCATGGACCTGTAAAGCAAGGACGCCCTTACGCCGGGATTCTTCCGTCCCCATGTCAATGACTTCCGCAGTCTTTTTTCCATTGATCTTATGGATCAGATGGTTGCCCTTGGCGATGATGTGATAATCATTCCAATTTTCCTTATGAATTCCCTCTTGTAGTTTGGCGCTATCGGCAAATGTTTCGAGGACTTTGTTCTGCTTGGGATCATCGTGAACCTCGACCTTCTGGCCACGATTGGCAAGGATGCCCCTTCCCTTCTCCTCGTAATTGATTCCCGAATAAGTGTCTCCGGCTTCAAAGTCGGCTTGGTACCCCTTCGCCACATAGTTTCCGAGATCCTCCGACCGATACTGGATTCCGCTATTCCCTCCGATAATTTTGTATTCCAGTTTCAATTCGAAATCATCCAATTCCCCCTGGCGCCAGAAGCAGAACGTGTTCCCATCGGTCGGATTCGACTCGGTTGTTTGACCAACGATACAGCCGTTCTCAACTCGCCAGAATTCGGGCTTACCATCCCAACCTTCGAGAGTTTTCCCATCGAAAATAGAAACGAACCCATCGCTGGGATTGTCCGCGGCGAGAATTGGAATCGGGTTCATCCATACAAGTGAAATGAAGATGGAAAATGCGATCTGTTTGAATTTCATAGTCACAACCTCTGCGATAGAATGAGAATGGGAGGTATTATC
>JAJDBZ010000518.1 GCA_029261095.1 Candidatus Omnitrophota bacterium
CGCCATCTCCCCTTGGGCTTCGCAAAGAATGTAACTGTCGAAGACTTGAGCCACGACCTGCCATTCTTTTTTTTCTATCTCTTCGTCGATATCTTGAGAGTGACCATTCTCATCGTTGTTCCCTCGCTGTGTGACAGGAAGACGATTTAGTTTTTCCATCGAGGACCGCAGATCGTGGACCTCAGGTCTGCTGAACGGGTCGGTAGTTGAAGATTCGGTTCGTGCGTGCACGGAAGGCGGAGCAGGTGCGACACGCGGAACCGAAGGATCGTTGGTTTCGTACTCCGCTTCAGTACAAGATGGATGCGATTCAGAGGAGGCAGGTACTCTCTCCGGGAACTGTGGTTGCGCAGAAGGGGCAGCACTCAAGATAGGCGAACTTGTTGTTCCCAGATCCCCTTTTTCTGAGGGAGCTGGGGACGGTCCTCCAATGCCGGTCAGCGCTTCGCGGACAGCTGCGTAAAGTGATTTCCAGATCTGTCCTTCATTGAGGAACCGGATCTCTTCTTTGGAAGGGTGGACATTGACATCGATGGTCGAGGGGTCAACCGAGAGAAAGAGGGCCGATACTGGATACCGGCGTTGGGGGAGCGACGCCCGATAAGCTTCCGCCAAAGAACGCATGAGGATCTTGTCGCGAATGAATCGGCCATTGACAAAGAAATAGAGATCGCTCGCGGTTTTACGATGAGTAGTGGGGCGACTGGTAAATCCTTCAATTTGAATATCGTTGTTGGCAAAGTCGACAGGAAGCAAATCACCGACAGTCTCGGGACTCAGAATTTGAACCAGTCGGTCGATGGCGCTGGGAGCGGGTGTGTATTGCCGAATCTTGCGGTTGTTATGTGAGAGCTCGAAATGGATATTCGGAGATGTCATCGCGGCCCGAGTCACTACTTGGCCAACCCGATCGAATTCGGTGTTGGCTGTCTTCATGAACTTTCTTCGAGCCGGCGTGTTGTAAAAGAGGTCCGCAACCTGAATCGAAGTGCCAGGGGCCGATCCAGTCGGTTCGAGGGCCGCCTGGACACCCCCCTCGACAACAAGCTTGTTCCCCTGGCGTTCGCCATGGGTGCGCGAAATGATCTCGACCTTGGAGACAGAAGAGATGGCGGCAAGTGCTTCGCCTCTGAATCCATGAGTCCGAATCGATTGGAGATCCGACTCGAGTTCGATCTTACTGGTTGCATGACGATGCACCGCCATGGGGAGTTCCTCAGAACTCATCCCGCAACCATCATCGACCACCCGTATCTTGTCATTGCCCCCTTGGTTCACTTCGACCTCTATCCGTCCCGCACCGGCATCGAGGCTATTGTCGATGAGTTCCTTGACCACAGAGGCGGGGCGTTGGACCACCTCGCCTGCGGCGATTTGGGAGATGACCACATCGGACAGAAGTTTGATCTTGGACATTTGATTGTGCGGAAGCGGAAGGACAGGCCTTCGGTGAATCCCCTCTGATTCTACTCAATCATTTCATTTTTCAATGGGGTTTAGAAGAGTGTGGCAAGCGGAGGACAAGACAGGGGAAGGATGCAACCATCCTTCCCCCGGGATCTTCAATCGCTTTCGGAAAACAGTTTCAACCTAGGTGAAACGCTTCCGCTTCATCGCGAACGCGGAAATTCCCGCCGCGACAAGAGCCATCGTCGTCGGTTCTGGAACCGCTGAGTCGGCCTTCTCACCTGTGATCCAACCGCTACCCCCGCTGGTTCCGATCGATTGAACATGTGCCGCCACGAGAAATGGACCGTGGCCACCGGCCGGGGCACTCAAGAAATCGAATGAATTCGCGGTCAATCCAGTCGCGGTGAATTTCCAGACACTGGTTTCACCCGCACCAAAGACATCCCCGCTGGTTGGAAATTCGAACAGAATGTCATACTTCCCATCGCCATCGGCCTTATGGTCATTCTGGGTATGATCCGTGGCGCTTGCTACCTGACCGCTAACATAGTCAATCGCCAAACTGGTGAGGGTGGGATCCACATTGAAATACCATCCTGTAACCTTTTCAGATCCAACCAGGCCCGATGTGGACATCGTCAGAGTGACCATCCCAGGCGAACCACCGTCATCGAATGTGGCGGTTAACCATGGTGAAGAGCCAGCTGGGGATGTCGCGCCGCTAAACTCGAAATCGAGTTCAAACGTTATGGATGTTGCGAAAGAACTCGATGCAAGGAAAAAAACCGTAACGATAGCGAGGCTTAGTTTTTTCATTTTGCAAACCTTTCTTCCCAAAAATTTCGAAAAGAATCGTTTGCAGCAACCACGAACGAACTGAAAGGAGGGCAAGAGCCGTAATCAAAGAAACACTTTGATTCACCAAAAAAAATTCAAGGTGATCTGGAGTCAAATCGTAGATCACCATCAACAAATTCAACTTTACAACCGGGAACCCCGGAAGTCAAGAAAAAAAATCAGATTTTCTAGCCTTAGGTAAGCATGGAATTCCAGATCGTTTTCCACCGGCGATCCAGAAGCGCCCTACCCCTAAATAGGGCAGGGCGCTTTGAGTCTCTCTCGCCAATCGGAGTTACCGACGCCGCCACCACCCCCATTGACGTTTCTTTTTAGCGATGATCTTCACACTGTCTTCGCCGGACATATTGTCACCTTCGAAGGTCGAGGCGGAAAGTTTGAGATTCAAACACTCGATATCCTCAAGGTCCTCGCCATACTGGTCACGAAGAGCGCTAACGAGTTCTTGGGTTCGGAAGAGAAGAAATATGTCTTTGTGGCCATCCCTCCGAGTCCGTTTGCATTCCTTACATTCGCTTTCGGGATCCGATGGATCAACAGGAGTTGCCACATCCCAGTAAAAGAGTCGTTTGGGTGAAACACCCGCTATCGAGATGGTTTCTGGATAGATTCCATTCACATCAAGGTCGGATGTCCCGAGAATGGCCACGGTCAAAAGGCCGCGACTTCTCAGATTCAGTGGATTGGGACAGACCCAAGGACGAATATCGATGAATAACTCTGAAGCAACAGGTGGGTCGGGTTCCGACGGCTCCTCGGCTAATAGACTTACCTGATCGATTTCAAATTGACCGAACCCGGTAAGGACTTCTGGGATGTATTCCACAAACTCAATCCGTACATCTTCACCTGCATGAGCCGATAGGTCCAATGAGTTCTGAACCCAACCTGTGTCGCCAGTCGGTGTGGTTGACTGAACCCCAGTTTCAAAGGTTAACAATACCTCGAGGACCGCACCCGAAGTGGGGTCTCGAACTAGAACATCGAAAGTCCTTGGGAAAAGTGCCGGTCTACCGATCGAAAAGTTCCACTGGATGCGATGAGACCAAGAAAGAGTGGCGACACTGTCGGCGGGAATCGATACATCCTGAAACAGGTTGAAGTTCATTGGCCCACCACCATCGAAGGCATTCCAGGCTACAAAGGCCCCCTCTTGGGGTTCGGTGGGAAGCATTCCGGTCCCCCCAACTTGTCCCGGTCCAGAAACCCTCCAGGGAATGGGCGAAAAACCCGTGGTTTGGGCTGTCCAGCCAGTG
>JAJDBZ010000519.1 GCA_029261095.1 Candidatus Omnitrophota bacterium
GAATAACTCCGGACAAGTTGTGTTGGTGGGAAGGCTGAACGACGGCCGCGATGCCCTCATCCTCGCCGAAGGCGGCCCGGAAGAAGCCGAAATTTTTTGGAACACGGGCGATGGGTCTTACAATGTGGCTTCCAATTGGGATCCCCAGCAAGTTCCGGGCTTGAACCAAACCGCAGTCTTCGGCGGGGATAGTGCTTACGAAGTGATGTTCGGCGCAGAGAGCAGCCAGCGCGCCGACATTCGGGCGGACTTGGTGAGTTTTGTCAATGGTTCTTACAACCTGACCGGCGGCAATGAACTCGATCCCTCACTGGTTGTCGGGACACCGGATGTCCAACCCGAGGAACTGACTCTCGACGCCCACCAGCTCTCCACCCTTTTCGCCTCCATCGCTCAACCGCAAGAGAGTGTGGGACAAGTTTCGGTCACCCAGGGAAGCGTTTGGACGAACCAGGGGCGCATCACGGTGGGCGAGTCGGGCGAGGGTCGGTTGATTGTGCACGGTTCGACCGGTTCGCGGGTGGAGACAACCGAACTGCGAGTGGGCGAGAGTTCCCAAGGCGAGGGTTTTATCAATGTCGCGGGAACGCCTTTCAAACAACTGGAAGATCCCGCGCTTAAAACAAACGCCCTGGTGGTGGGCAACTTTGGCGAGGGAACTCTGATTGCCGGAGACCGGTTCGAAAGCGGAACGACGACGGTCGGAAACCTTCTTGGGTCGGTGGGAGTGGTAGAGGTGACCGCCGAGAATGGGAGATGGACTCTCACCGGTCCCTTGACTGTCGGCGACGAGGGGGATGGAACGGTGGCGGTCACTTCGGGTTCTCTGGAATCGAACGATCCTATCGATGTCGGTTTGGTCGCGGGCTCCGTGGGTTTTGTCGATATCCAGGGCGCCTCCTCCTTCCTCGGAACCTTTTCGGATATCCGAGTCGGGGTCGATGGCGATGGTCTGATGATTGTTTCGGAGAAAGGCAGGGTTGAGGCCAACGACCTGATTGTCGGCCCTTTGGACAACTCTGAGGCGGGAAAGGGATCGGTGAGGGTTCAGGATTCACCAACGACACAGAAGGGACCGGTGAACTTCGCGGGGATCAATCTTTTTGGAGATTTGATGGTGGGGTGCGGGGGCAAGGGGAATTTGAATGTCGATGATTTCGGCGAAATGGTCGCTCAGAACGCTTACTTGGGGGACGGCTTCAACGGCGACGCATTCATATCCTTAGAGACGAATGGTTCGGTTTCGATTGTTAACGAGACTCTTCTTGGACACCAAAACCCGGGACCGAATCCATCGCCGCCGGGCAAGGGTCACCTTCACCTCGAGGATTTTAGCACCTTCTCCAGCAGTCTGTTCCGCATGTTCGCCGGGAGCCAACTCTCCGGCTCCGACGGAACGCTGATTGTCAACGATTTCGAAAGTAATTTTGGGCTGATCTCCCCCGGAGTGACCATCGAAGAAATCGAAGGCGAAAAAGCGCGCTCCAAACAAGAGACTCCGATGGGGCCGCTCACCATCGTTGGGAACGCCACCATTCGCGGGGGGACCATCGAGATCCCTGTTGCGGGACTGGGTGTCGGTGAATTCGGAGTTCTCAATGTCGCCGGTACGGTCGATCTCGACAGGACGACGGTCCTTTTCAAATTCATAGACGGTTTCCTGCCGCGTATGGACGACCAAATCGAGTTTCTCACTTCGGGCGGAACTCTCACGATGAGCGGCGAGGTGAATTACGCATACGAAGGCGCAGGCCCCGGTTTTGAATTCGATGTGACGGATGAGAACGGCGTGCTGATGTTCAAAGCAATGAACGACGCGCAGCCGGAGGGTGTGGAACCGACGCCCCTGCCGACCGCGATCAACCCCGATGCCGATGTGAATGGGGATAAGGTGATTGATGCGAATGACTTGCTTGAGGTAATGCGGAACCTGAAGCGAGTTGTGCAGGAGTGAGGCTTTTGAGGCGGGATTGGATTATCTCATGATACAAGACTTGATGTTGCTGAGAGATAAGAAGCACATGGAGGATGTAAAAATGCAAAAAACCGTATCCTCGTTATTGGTTATTTCAATCGGGGTCGTTTGGTTAATCCCGCAATTGCAGGCTGAACCCTTTGCTGACAAGGGATCGAGTCCTATGGTGGAGTTTCAGTCCTCCACCCTGTCATCTACCGCCATCGCGCAATCCTGCCCGGTTTCTTCGACCGCCTGCGTAGAGGACCGCAAACTACTCGCTCGAGAACTCACTTTGGAGGAATACCCCCAAAACGACAATGTTATGGCCACGGCATCGAGCTCCGGCGGAATGGCCTCCTCCATGGCGAAGCACGACGCGCTACTCACGCAAGACCCCCTGGATTCATCGATCATCTTCTCTTCGACCGGCTCGTTTTCAGCGGAAGCAAGTGGCGGCCCAGAAGAGTCAAGTGACCGGGAGGCGCAATCTGTTAGCGGCGCAGCTTTCCGTCTTTCATTTAAAGTGTTTGAGGGACCGGCAACGTTGACCATGAACGCCGAGTTCAATCTCACCGCGAGCCGCGGCGCCAGGGCGGAAGCTGTTTTCCAATACTCCAATGACTTCACGCCATTTGACGACCGGCTGGAACTGCGTCCAGACAATGGCACGGCCGAAACGCTTACAGACACCCTCACAGTGGAGCAGTCCTGGCAAGTTGAATCGAACACGAATGATCTTTTTTTCTCTATTCAAGTGGTTGCCGATAATCGATTCGGCCAAAGCAGTGCGGAGGGGGCTAGCAGCGCAGAGGGGGATTACTCCTGCACCTTCACGATATCCGGAGGCTCCGTCGACGATATTGTATGGATTGGGGGCGATGGAGATTTCAATGACTCCTCCAACTGGGAACCCGAGAAGGTTCCCACGGGTGGGGATACTGTCCGCTTTCACGATAGCGATGTCTCGCCAATTGACGTGATTTTTGATGCCAGTTCTGAGCGCTTTTCATCTCAGGTCACTATCACCGATGACACTCGGTTCGTGGGCGGCGTCTATACCCTGGGAGTGGGTTCGGAAACGGAGCCAGCGCTTGCCATTTCTCCCACCAGCGCATCGAGCGGTTTTCTTGTATTGGACGGACACCAATTAAACACGGGATTTGCTTCCGTTGCACAGGGGTTTGGGGGCGAAGGGGACATTTCTGTCTTTAAAGAGGGTTTCTTGTTTTGCTTGTCTCGTCTCACTGTCGGTGAATCAGGAATGGGAACCCTTAAGATTGGAGAGGTGGGTCGCGGGACCGTCCTCGCCAGCGAGCTGCGTGTCGCGGAGAACGCTCAGAGCACAGGAATCGTGGAGGTTTATGACGACGAGGGGAACGCAGTGAGCGAGATTCAAGCGGATACGGTTTCTGTCGGGTATTTCGGCAAAGGAACGCTTAACATAATGGACGCCCAGATAGAGACCGGGCAAACATCCATCGGTCGGTTTTTCGGTTCCAGCGGGACGGTTGAAATCAAAGGCGATGAGGGAACATCCGTCTGGACTTACGGCGGAGAATTGCGGGTCGGGGATGAAGGCAAGGGAAATTTGACGATCACGTCTGGAACTCTCCAATCGATGGTCGATAACAACATCTCTGTCGGCCACACCGAAGGCGCTACCGGAACCATTACGGTGCAAGGCGCCGAGTCGTTCTTTGGGACATTGGGACGTATGGATGTGGGTCCCCAGGGGCATGGGCGAGTATTAGTCAAGGGAGGCGCAACGGTTGATGTGGCAAATATTTTGAACATCGGCGGTGTGGGGTCAGATGAGGAGATCGACCTCGTCGGTGTGTTCGAAGGGATTGAAACCGCCACAAAACTCGCCCATTCGAACGTTAAGGTTGAAGAACTGAGGGTAGGCGCTTCCGGTCGGGGATTTCTGGTTGTCCAGGAACGGGCCTACCTGAAAGGAAAATCGGCCTTCGTCGGAACGGACGATGGCGGCGACGGTTTCATTAGAATTGCGGACCGCGCTTACCTCGAAATGTCGGGCGATATCGTGATGGGACAAGCCGATCCACCTCCTGCTGGTCTTTCGGGAAAGGCGAAGCTAATCCTGGAACAGAAATTAAACGACTACGCGATACTTGAGGCAAGCCATATCTATCTTTACAATGGAGCCTCCATTGAAGGAACCGGAATTATTAAAGCCAACAGCGGTATTTTTTTCGAAGGCGGTCTTATCTCCACGGGAACCATTGCTGGCGAATTTGAATTCAAGCAGGACACGGCCCTCGATCCGCTGAGGGTCGAGGGTGATGTTTCCATGACTGACGGAACAATCGGGATCGGTGTTTTTGACCTCGGAGCCAGCGAACACGGCATCATCGAAGTCACCGGCCAGGCGGATATCCAAAGCGCAACGATTCATTTTGTCTTCCAGGACGGTTTCCTTCCCAAAACCGATGATGAGATTCCCTTCTTCATGGCTCAGGGAGATCTCACTGTGGGGATTTTGGCATTCACCTATGAAGGCGCGGGTCCCGGCTTCCAATTCGATGTGATGGAACAAAACGGGATGCTGATGTTCAAAGCACTAAACGACGCACAGCCCGAGGGTGGAGAGCCGACACCACGACCGACAGCAATCAACCCCAACACGGATATTAATGGCGATAACATCGTCGACGCGAACGACCTGCTAGAGGTCATGCGGAATTGGTATCACGTGGTTGTGGAATAAGGAGTCAAACAAATGACCCCGTTGTATTTCAGAAGTGAAGGGAGAGCCAAATTGAATCACAGGAACCTTGGAATCTATATCCTAACAATTGTGTTTTCATCTGTCGCAATGTCAACTCCAACTGAGGCAGCCATCACGGTCGACGCTTGCTATGGTTCCGTGGCGTTTGAAATAAGCGCCGTAAGCGGCGAATTGGTCGCGGAGGAAACGGCGAGCGCGAGCTTTGAGGTGCTGAGTTCGAGCCAACAATTCAATGTCAACCACCTGTTGCCTCCAACGACAACCCAGGCTGGGAACGCCGGCGTCTTATGGCATGGAGATGTGAGAACACAGTACCTCGCTATTCACGGATCAAACCAATTTGAGATTCGTGGACAGGGCCAGATTGTCATTTCAACGGGTCCCGGAGAAATCGAAGGGATTGGAATCTCGGAATTCACGCTCGAATTCACGGTCACCGATACATTCGCAGAATTTCAATTGCAGGAAACCTTCCTCGCCAATGGTGTGCTCGCGAACGCGCCTGGTGTCTCCAAGGTCGTTGCCAAACTCGAAAAGAACGGAACGGAGATATACAATGTCGAAATAGAAAACGATACGGACGATGAACGTAACGAGGCGGAAAAAGTTGAAGCCCTCCTACAAAACCTTAATTTCGAACCGGGTTCGTACCGATATACGGTCCGTGCCCAAACCGATATATCGATTTTCTCGTCCGTAACCGGATCGTTTGTTTCAAACTACTTTGTTCGTTTATTCGCTCAACCCGGAGCGGATTTTGAGGAAGAAGAAATCTATTGGAAGGGGGGGAACGGCAATTTCGAGGACACCAACCATTGGGATCCCATGGTCGTTCCGGATTCCGGGAATGTGGCCATCTTCGACGAGCCGGGGCCGTACGCGGTTTCGGTGGGCGACCAGACGGTGTCAAAACTCTTTGTCCGACAAGGGGATGTGAGTTTTATCTCCGGAGTCTTCTCCGCCTTGGCGGGCGCTCCCAATCTTCCGTCATTTGTTGTGGGAGACTCAGAGGTTGAACCGGCGACACTTTCTCTTTCCACTCTCGATCTGATCACCGAGTATGCCTCAATTGGTTTTGGACCAAACGCGGTGGGGACTGTCAACATCGACGACTCGGTCTCCTCCTGGAACAGCAACTGGATCACAGTCGGTGATTCTGGAAAAGGGACACTCAACGTTTCGAACGGCGCGCCCATTGTTGCCCAGGAAATCTTCATCGGCCGCAACCAGGGTAGCCACGGCGAAACCCACTACTCTGGTTCCGGAATGAATAACGGTGGAGTTCCGGACATTCAGGCTATGTCAACGACAGTGGGTCTAATAGGGAAGGGCGATCTTTATCTAGTCGATGCATTCATGGAAACGGGAGATCTTGTTGTTGGGACACTGTTGGGGGCAACAGGAACTCTCGAAACGCAATCTTCGACCCTAAAGAGCCAGGATGTGTTCATCGGGTTGGGGACAGGTTCGCACGGAACTCTTACCCTTCAGGGGGAACCTCCCGAAACTCTCATTTCGACAGCCACAAGTCTTTTAGTAGGAGGCCAATCTACCGGAACCTTCAATGTCAAAGACGGGAACACTTTTTCCGTTAGCGAGAATATTGACTTGGGGATTCTCTCCGGAGGACAGGCCTTTGTCACTTTGACCGGTCAATCGAGTTCAGGCACTACCTCAAGTTTTGGGACGTCAGGCGGAAAATTAAAAGTTGGAGGGATTGGCAGCGCATCTCTGTTTGTGGAGGACGGGGGAACTTGCGCAGCCTCCGAAATGATCATCGGAGAATCGCCTGAGGGTTCAATGGGTGGGTTGGTCGGCGTTGTCGGAAAGAGTCCATCTGGTGAGCCGTCCCGGCTCATTGTCCTCGGCGAGAAGTTTCAGATCGGCGGGATCGCGAATTCCCCGAATCAAATCACCGGCTTACTAGCAATCGAGTTGGGAGGAGAAGTCCTATGTGCCAATGCATCCATCGGCGGAGAAGATGGAGTCGCGGGGGCCTCGGTCGGAGAAGATTCCGTATGGGAGTTGTCTGGCAATCTCGTGGCAGGTCGAGCCGACGCCACAGTCGATCCTCCCATCCCTTTAACAACCGTCAAGATTCTTAACGATGGGTTAATCAGTGCCCAAACCATGATTTTTGAAGTTGGGACCCAGCTATCCGGGGAAGGCATCTACGATGCCTCGGACTTCGTTGATTTCGGGGGGGTCCTAAACGCGGGTCCAGAGGAGAACGGGTTCAAAGGGACTTCCCCGTTCGGCCGCTTG
The DNA here is from genome assembly GCA_029261095.1 of Candidatus Omnitrophota bacterium. Taxonomy (GTDB): domain Bacteria; phylum Hinthialibacterota; class Hinthialibacteria; order OLB16; family OLB16; genus JACKFH01. The sequence continues at coordinate 6,972 of JAJDBZ010000519.1, forward strand.
ACCTTTCAGGGCGGATTCAACATGGAGCGGGGAGAGATCATCATCGATGTGGGAGGAACTTCCGAGAATCAGACAGATCGAATCGCCATCATCGGCGACATGAACATCACTGGGGGGACTGTCACCTTCAATTTTGTCGATGGATACCTTCCTCAGACCGGGGAGATGATTCCTTTTCTCAATGTCTCTGGGGATACAGTTTTCCAAAACATTCAGACAGCCTATATGGGCGCCGCAGAGGGATTCGAATTCAACCTTGTGGAGGAGAATGGAATGGTGATGCTGGAGGCATTGAATGACGCGCAGCCGTTAGGAGTAGAGCCAACCCCTCTTCCAACCGCTTTGAACCCGGACGCGGATGTGAATCGAGACAATATTATCGACGCCGAGGATCTACTTGAGGTGATGCGAAACTGGCA